>NZ_JTEV01000021.1 GCF_000786105.1 Bdellovibrio sp. ArHS | reverse complement strand
CGTCGGAGCCGGAGCGGCGGGAACCGCCGCCGCCGTTATGTTGCGACAAAAAGGTTTTTTAGGTGGCATCACGCTGATCGGCGAAGACAAGGAGCTGCCTTATGATCGTCCGAACCTTTCCAAAGACTTTCTGGCTGGTCAGGCACCAGAGGAATGGATTCCTTTATTTACTGAAGATTTTTATAAACGAAACAAAATATCTTTGGAATTGGGAGTGAAGGTTGAAAAAATCGATACCCATCGACAGCACGTTTTTATTTCCAACGGTAAGTCTTTGAAGTTTGATCGATGCTTGATCGCCACCGGGGGCAGTCCACGCAAACCGCGCATTCCTGGAATCGACAAGGATCATATTTATCTTTTGCGCTCTCTGAAGGACAGTCGACGCATTATCGCCCGGACCTCTTGGGCGTCGCGGGTGGTGATCATCGGTGCGGGCTTTATTGGTCTGGAAGTCGCGGCTTCTTTACGTTTGCGAAATATGGAAGTTCATGTGGTTGCACCTGAAGAAATGCCCTTGATGAATGTGGTCGGTGTGCATGTGGGAAGTTATCTTAGAAAGCTGCATGAACAGCATGGCGTCAAATTTCATCTGGGCCATGGCATCAAAGAAATTCGCGACCGCAGCGTCGTGCTGGACAACAATCAGAGTATCGACGCGGACTTCGTCGTCGTGGGCACGGGCATCCATCCCAACACCGAAATTGCCGAGCAAGCGGGATGTTTTACGGATAACGGGATTTTAGTAAACGAATATCTTGAAACCAGTATGCCTGGCATTTTTGCAGCGGGCGATATTGCACGCTGGCCCGATCCGCGCAGCCAAAGATCAATTCGGGTGGAACACTGGGAAGTGGCCGAACGCCAAGGGCAAGTCGCCGCCCTTAATATGATGGGAGACAAAGTGCGCTTCCAAGACGTGCCGTTCTTCTGGACAACTCATTATGGTCTGACTCTTTGTTATATCGGGCATTCCGATCGTTTTGACCGTATGGATGTCCTAGGTGACATGGAGCAAGCGGACTTCGCCGTGGCCTTTTATGAAGATCAAAGAATTGCCGCGCTGTTAACGGTCGGTCGGGATCAGGAAAATTTAAAAGTGGAAGAAGCTCTTTCTCATCTGGATGACGAGAGGGTGCAAGAGATTCTTGCTGAATACGAGCATCGCTTTGAGCGCATTCAGTCTTCTTCAGGTTTTATGGAACCTTCACCTTGATTTGCCGCATTTCGAGTCACCTTGTTGATCCAGGTGTTAGGGAAGAAGCTTGAATAAGTCAGTTCTTTATTACAGACATCCGTCGCGGCGACCAAGGGTTGCCATTCCTCTGTGTGTTCATAACGGACCGGAATATAAAGATCGACTTGCACAACGGAAGGATCTTTCTTGGTCCAACTGCAGATGTTTTGCGCCAGTCGCCAATACACCATGGCGTCACACTTGGTTCGGGTGATAAGCCAAGGCGGTTGCAAAGGCATGTCCTCTTTCTCTTTGTTCTTTTTCCATAATGTCAAATAGGGTTGGCACTGAGTGCGGCCGTCATACATGATCATCGCATACATTCGACCCTCGCCGGTCAAGGCGGCGTCACCCGGGATAAGATATTGCGGGATCTGCAGAAGGATGAAAAAGGCCGTTAAGAGTTTGGCTTGTGACGACGAGTAAACCTTTTTAAAAGTCTGCGTAAACCCCAGTGGGGGTGCCATTGAGCGGGTTACGAGCAGAATGCCCAACAAAGTTAACATCACCGTTGGATAAAAGAATCGAGTCAGATGCCATGAATAAAGATGAAATAAAACCAGTTGGACAAAGACAAAATAGAACCACAGATTCTTCTTGCTGAATAACCAAAAGATGATCGCCAGTTCCAAAATCAGCACATACCAGACACCGATTTGATTGACGATGGGAGGCAGAAGGCGTTCGTTGATCGCTTCAGCGTTCCACCAGATTGGTGTGAGCTTTAAAAGACCTGCCGTAAAATAGATAACAAAAAAGCTGAAGGGCAGAGTATAGGCCCGAGAGGGCACCAGAAGGAAGCACAGTGCGATCAGCGTGGGGACATAGTGATAGTTTCCAGTCAGGCGATAGTCTTGAAGAATGATCAGGCACTTAATGCCGATCAGAATCCAAAGAGTGATGATCCCCCAGCGAAAATTCTTGCGCAGCCAAAAAAAAGTTCCGGCCGCGGCGGTGACGCCATAAAGAGTTAAAATAATTCCCAGCACCAAGGAAGAGGGTTTTAGATCCGCACAGTAAGAGTAAAGAGGCCAACACACCGAGGGGTTTGAAGGCGACAGCACCCATTGAACGGGTCGCTCCGTCAGCCAGAAGAATAAAGTCAGCAGGTGTTCAAAGCTTAAGATTGCGCCGACGAAAAGCAGTTGGGGGTAGGTTTTAAGCTCTTGCAACAAGGATCTCATAGCTGTTCTTTCATTCCCAAAGCCAAGGCGGTTTCGTGAGAAAAAGGCAGGCGGGTGTTCTTATCAAACAACGCGCCTTCCAGTTGGGCGCCGTAAAGCAGAGCGTGAGAAAGATCTGTTCCGAGAAGTTTACTGCCTCGCAGATCCGCAAAACTGAGATGGGCCTTAGACAGATTGCGTTTGGAAAGATCGGTTTCGCGCAGACTGATAAAAGGAGCATAAAGGCGTTCCTGAAGAATGATTTCGGAGGCGGGAAACAGAGGTTGCATTCCGGGACTTAAAATTGGAAAAGCAGGTGTAAAGACCTGCTCTTCAGAAGGAAAGTACAGTCGATTGACCTTGGGAGGAGGAAACAAGCGCTGACCTAGATAGGTCAGCTGTAAAAGGCCTACGAAGATGGTTAATCCTGAGTAGTAAAAAGCCAAACGTTTCATTAGAACCCGTCGCCGTCTCCGTCGCAGCTACCTGGCACATTGAAGGTACCGATACCAACCGTGCTTCCATTTACACATTGAACAATATAGGCCGTGCTGCAACTGCTAGAAGAAATCCATGCTCTACCGTGAAGATTTCCACCGCAAGCCGCATAACCAGCGCTGACAGCGACATGGTTGACAGCAGTGATGCGTCCTTGGGCATCGACATAAAACTGAGGAACATAAGAGCCGTTACCATACCATCCGGCACCGACACCTGTATTTGTTAAACCTAACGAAACTCCACCTGAGGAGCCGCCGCCCCAAAGTCCGGTACTTGCGGTCACGCTGGTGATTGTACCGCCCGAGTTGTTATCGGCTTGAGGAACCCATTGTCCGCCATCCCACTTCAATACCTGACCTACGCCAGGATTGACGTTAGCAACCCAACGACCTTGAACACGTTGAACCGAGGTCGTGCTTTGACCGCCGACGACATCACCCGCTAAAGTTCCATTGAAACCAGCGGCATTGCCGGGGATACTGCCTGTCACTTTGGCTCCAGAAACCGAAGCGATTTTCGCATCTGTCACATTGCCATCAGCAATTTTTGCCGTGGTTACGTTTTGATCGGCTATTTTAGCAGTTGTTATATTGCTGTCAGCGATCTTAGCTGTCGTGACGGCACTATTTGCCAGATCCGCCGTAGCAATACTGCCATCTAAAATTTTTGCGGAGTTCACAGCCCCATCAACAATTTTGATGGTACTGATGGCACCGTTAGCAATTTTATTAAAGGTAATCGCTCCATCGGCAATTTTTGAGTTCGTAACCGAGTTATTCATCAACTTATCACTGGTCACAGCTTCATCAGCTAATTTGTCCGTCGATACGGCATTGTTCAGAATTTTTCCGCCGGTGATCGCACCTTCGGAAATATCTGCTGTTCCAATCGAACCATCTTCAATATTTGTTGAACCCACGGAAGTGTTTCCGGTGACGACATCTTGCCAAGTCCCGCCAATCGAGACTTGAACAGTTTGTGTTGCCTCATCATAGCGCATCAAACCATCGCGTGTAGGCGCCGTCGTTGATCCACCCGAAGTCGGAATTCCAATAGAACCTGTGGTTGGTGAACTGGCTGTTGGATTCAAAAGAGCCAATAAGCCGTCAAAGTTTGCAGGCAACAACAATTCTTCAACGCGGCTTTGGGTGACGTTCGCCGAAGCCTGGATAAAGTCAGCCGCTTTTTTTCCTTCCAAAGCAACGGCATTTTCAGATTCCATAGCATACGGAACTGAGCGCAGATCAAAATCAGGAGACAGGGCCACCGTTTCAGAGCCGACCGTGAAAGTGACACGCACTTTTCTTGAATCACCCGCTTGAGGTGAATAGCTGGTCTGACCACCGGCACAGCTTGCCAGTCCGGAAATAGTACCCGAATTTTTTAGAATCTTATGAATGGGAAGAGTATGTCCTGCGGGAACAACAGTCGCTCCGGCTTCACCAGCGCCGACGGCAAAGTTGATAACCCCTTTGCTGTTCGTCATATTGACGACGCGGTTTTCTTCAAAAAGCACGCAGGCTTCTGCTCCGGGGGAAAGCACTTTGATATTAAAATGAACATTGGAATCTTCTAAAGGCAAACCATCAGGTTGAATGATTCTTCCCTGAAGGGTTAGCCCCTGAGGCACCTCTGATACGACCATTTGCGCAGAGGCAGGAAGAGTAAAAAGAAGTGCCGTAGTTATTTCCAGAAATCTTCTTGTCGAGAACATACCCAATTCCTTGTTAAAGTTACGTGCCGGACAAAGAACAACCAAACTATCTCGTTACCAATTCTTATCGGATATATCATACAAAAATATAAGAGGTGGTCCGCAAAATTACGAAATTTTATCCTTGGCGCTTTAATCTGAGACATCTATTTTCTCGAGTGCTCCTTAATATTTGCCTGGCAGTTTTTCGAGAGTTCGTTGAATTTCGCTTTTAAACATGAAAAATAGCGACGTTGCTCGGAACAGAATTTTTGAATATCTGAAGAACAGTCCGCCTTAAATTTGTCCTGAACAGCGCCGACCTGACTTGCGCAAGCTCGTGATAACTTCTCTTTCTGAGAACGCAGGCATGCCAAAGGGTGTTCCGCCAGAAACCGGTTTTGCACACACAATTCTTTATAGTCGTCTTCACAAGAAGGCGTATTTTTTAAAAGCGTTTTCACCACTTCGTCGGGGTGCAAAGGTTTTCGACCATCATAGTGAGGGTCAAATTCTTTTGGCGGCAACAAAGAATCTAAGCTGGGGCCGGGCGGTTCTGTTGGAACACTTTTTTGCACAGCCGTGGTGGGGGCGACGACCGGCGTAGGTGGTGGTGGCGGCGTCGGGGCTGAAGGTTTTAAAGTGGCAGAAGGCGCGGACGCTGGGAGTGTTGGTACCTGCGCGATAGTAGTCTCGGCGGTCTGGGAAGGCTGAATCAAACGAACAGTAACCAGCGCCGTCGTCACAGAGACGATAACAGTTCCTGCTAGAATAAGAATGACGTTCCGGATATTCATATCATTATAATACTTCGGCAGTTCTTTGTTTTAACTAAAGTCGCATATAAAAGAGTTGAAAAACTGTCACTTAAGAATTCACAGATCAGGACCGATACAAATGTATATCTTGGAGGCTGGTATGGTTTGGTACGTGATGGCACCTTTACTTTCGCTTCTCATTACCGGTTGTGGAATCGAAGCTAGTTTACAAAATCTTGCGGGGACTGCGGGGCCCAAACTGCCTCCAGGCATTGTCTTGCCAGAGCGTCCGGTAGCGGGTGTTATTACCGATCCTTCGAAAGCCGACTTTGAAAATACCGAGGTCCTTGTGGGCTCTCACGGTATTTCCGATGGTGCTTCACAACTTCTAGTGGTCGTGCGGCTGATGAATTCAGATAACACCGTTGTGCAAGGTTATCGTCCTGATTATTCGGTGACCAAGGGGACCGGGGTTGTGAAAGCAGAGTGCAGCTTAAGCGACAGCTATGGTGTGTCCATTTGTGCAATGAAGGCAACGGACTCAGGAGTCAAATCTATTCGCTATGAAAACCTGGCAGACTTCCACCCCGAAAAAGATGTGGTGTTCAATGCGCCCGTTAAAGAATCAACCACTATCGGAGTGGGCGGCGGCGCGGGCGGTTCGAATGTCGCAACCAATCCTCGCGGTTGGAAAATGACGGCCGCCGTGGGGACCCAATATGACAAGGTCGTGGCACAAAAAAATGGGTATAAACTTTTGATGGGGCCAGTGGGTTCGGCCGTGGAATAGTCCTTAGTTAGTTTTTCAAGATCAACAAACCGTCAGCGCCGGATGTCGCGATAAAAAGATGATTTTTAAAATAGACTGGAGAGCCGGAAAACGTGCTCTCCATTTTTATTTGTTGCAGGATCTTCCCTGTATTGAGATCTTGCAGACAGATGGATTTTTCTTCGCAAAGAAAGACAACCACTTCCTGATATTGATAGCTGATAATGAAGGGGCTTGATTGGGCTCGCGAGCTTTGCTCTTTTATATCCGCAGACCAAAGAACTTTCCCGTCTTTTGCGGTGATGACGAAATTTTTCTTAAAGCCAGTGACGGCAATCAAAGTGCCGTCTTTGTTGATTGAAGGACAGCTCATCGCGCTGCCATCCAAAGGACGTCGCCACTGGAGAACACCCGAGGTGGTATTTATCGAGTATAAAAAGCCATCCCAAGAAGTGAAGTAGGCATTAGCGCCGGAAAGAGCCGCCGCACATTTGATATCATCGTTCGTTGTAAAGGACCATTTGGGCTTTCCATCTTTAATATCATAAGCACTCATGGCGCCAGTGTTAGACCCCATAAGAATTTGCGCGTTCGCTACATCTAAAGTGGGGGACGAGTGAGGTTGATTCCCGATTAATGGCGAAGTCCAAACCCATTTTCCCGTCCGGGCTTCCAAGGCCAACAAGAAGCCTTCCGGATCGGGCAGTTCGACGCCAACATAGAGCAGGCCGTCGTGTAAAAAAGGTGACGAGCCAATCGTCGACCCCGCTTTGGTGAGCCAACGAATTTTCCCCGTTTCTTTATTAAGAGAATAAATATATCCCGCGTAGTCACCAACATAGACACTGTCTTTGTCCGTCAACGGTGTTGAGTGCATTCCGCGTGGACTGACGCCACTATAAAATTGCCAGCGCAGTTTACCTTGCCAGTCATAAGCGCGCAGAAATCCGGTATCATCCGCAACGTAAAATCCTTGTTCGTCGGCCGCAGGAGAGCTTTTACTAGCGCGATGGATGCCGTTATTAACTTCGGCCACCCGCCACTGCAGAGCAAAGGGAGCAAAGTGAGTTCCTTCCAATTCCTGGTGGCCGGAGCGTCGGTTGTCGCGACGATAAGTAGACGAGCTTTCCTTTTTTTCTTCCGTGCTCAGGTCATATTGAAGCACTTCCGACTTTACTGGGTAGGAAGGCTTCTGCAGCCGTAAGCCGCTGTCTAAAAGCGGCCAGGTTTTCACTTCCGCATGAGCCAACAGTAAAAGAATGACGAGACAGTAAAAGGCGAACACGTATTTCTTCATAAGATCTCCGCCCAGAGTATTTCATTTGCAGACTTAGAGCAGACATCTGGAAGGAACAGACGGGTTTTAAAGGTGTCTCCCGTGGTTCGGCGGGAAGAAAGCCAAAAATCCATTTTCTCAGATTTGTCTTTGCAAGCCAGTTTAATTTGCGACAAAAAAACCAGAGGGTCACACTGGGTGCGAGTCGATGGCGCTTTAACAAAGGGATCGTAGGTTTCTTCCGAATGTTCGGCGTGTCGGATCATTAATGTGTCACATTCCATGCGCGCATCCAGCATGTTTAAGGACAGAATTCGTGGAGCGCCGCTAGCAGCCGGATCGCCAGCTAAGACGCTGGGGGCTATCTGCAACAGAGTCAAGATTGCCGCCGTCACAACCACGCTTCGCTTTCGCAACAGCGAAGCATCCCAAAGAGCTTGCCAAGTTTCTTTGTAAAGGGGCATCAGAACAAAAATGCCCAAGAGTAACAGCATTGTCATTGGATAGAAGTAACCGACAACGTGCCAGGAAAAGGCATGAAAAAGCACAAATTGAAGAAACACCAGTCCGCGAATCCATTTGTTTTCACTGAAAAGACCAAAAACAAAAATGCATTCCAGGATGACACAGTAAATAAGTCCCAGGTGTTCTAGGGCCGGCGGAAGAAATGTCGGCGTGATCAGAGCCGTCCCACTTAACCACTCCGGATCGAACTTTAAAATTCCCGCACCCCAATAAAAGACACCAATGAAGATCGGGATCGTGGTGGTTTTTAAGGGGAGAAATAAAAATGCCAGGTGGGTAAAGAAGGTCATATAGTGATAGTTGCCCATCAGACCATAAGAAAGACTGGTGAAATACACCTTCGCAAGCAGCAGAATAATCAGCCCCACATAAGCGGCCTTAAGTCGGCGAAAGATAAAAAGCCCTGCGACGACGACGGCGACCATCGCATACGCTTCAAGGAACATCGAAGCCTGCCCTGAGCTGCCAAAACGAAGAACGTCACACGCTGGAAAAAATGGCCAACATAACGAGGCGGAAACGGGGGAGGCCTTCGTCACTAAGTCCAGGGACCGGTCCATCCAGAAATAGGAACTGAGTAAGTGAGTCAATGCCAGCAAGGCCCCATAGACCTGAAGAGCGCGAGAGTTTTTAATTTCTTGCAGTTGGGCTTGAAAATAGCTCACGGCATTTCCTTCACTTGCAGATTCCATTTGCGGATTTTCTCTGCTGAAAGGAATTTTGCCGAGGCCGAATCTAAAGTGCAGTTGGTGAAAGTTGAAGAAATAAAGTCGACTCTTCTTAAATCTGCATTTTTAAAATGAGTATTGATGAAGACCGCGCCCAAAAAGCGTGCGCCATCCATTTTGACATTTTCGAAGATGGAGTTTTTGATCGCACAATGTTGACACTTAAAACCTGAAAGATTCGCGTTTTTAAATTCGACGGAATCGAAGTCCACTTTCATCGCCCGGGTCCCGACCAGAGTTGTGTCGGTCCAGGTGACGTTCTTAAACGACATTTGGAACCAGTTGTTTAAAATAAAAGAACTCTTCGTAAATTGAGCGTTGATAATCTGCGAAAGGCCCAAAGGTTTTTCGCTGTAATCAAATTCCGGATGGCTTTTGCCGCTTAAGGGGGACGCGCTCAATGTTAGTCCAGAACTGGATTGCGCCACTGTCAGAGTGAAAATGAAGACGGTCCAGAAAATGCGCCAATGTCTCATCATGAAACAATGATACCGTTTTTTTACCCAGAAACAATGGAGAATTTTTGTTAGACACCGATACGTATATATATGCAACTGGCACGTCTTTTTTTGCTACTATCAGCAGCACCGCTTTTCTTGGCAGGTTGTATGAACGCCAGCCTGGAAGCGTTTAGTTCTCAATTGAGAGCGACGGCCACTCTTCATCCCGCATATAAACCAGCCGATCTAATCCCGATTCGTTGGGCTACCGCTCACGGAACTATGGAACCCGACTATCTGAAATTAGAAGCCTCGTCTGACGGTGGAGCCACGTGGACAGTGGTGGAAGAAAAACTTGAAAATGATGGTCAGTATGATTGGGACGTTTCTGCTTTGACTCCGGGCCCATACAAAGTTCGCTTGACCGCATTTATTCGTTCGTCCTCTGAAGTGATTGATCTGGGAAGCTTTCTTTTAGATAATCAAGCTCCAATCGTCGGCGCGGATCAAACGATCGTGGTGACAGAAGACACGCCACTCAGTTTTATCTTAAACACACCGACAGAAAATGATCAGTATCATCTTGTTTTTGTCACGAACCCGGCGAAGGGAACACTGACAGGTTGTGTAGCGAACTCCGCCGTTTTAAATTGCAACTATGTGCCGAATTTAAATAATGAGGCCGATGACAGTTTCAGTTACAAAATAGTGGATCGCGCTGGCAATGAGTCGGCGGTGGCGACGGTGACCTTGGATGTGATCCCTGTCAATGATCTTCCCGCAATTCAAACCTTGGCCTGCCCGACGACGATCGGGGAAAATTACAATTATTCTTGCACGATTGCGGCGACCGATGTGGATCTGCCAAGTCCTCTTACGCTGACTTATCATTTGGATGCGGCAACGACTTGTGGCGCCTGGTTGACTATTGATGCCAATACGGGCGAAGTGAGTGGAACTCCGGGGGCGCCGGAAGTGGGAACCACCTGTCAGGTGGATGTCTACGCTCAAGACGATGTTGGCGGGCAAAGTACACGCTTTTCTTGGAATATCACGATCACCAACTCGGCACCTATTATCAATGTCACGGGAGGACCTTACAGTCTTCTTGAAGATGCGGCGTTTGCGGTCGTGATTCCAGGTGCCAATGTTTCTTCGATTGAAGAAAGTGGTAGCACTTACAGTTTGGTGACGCCCACGACAGTGGCAGACCATTGCGTGGATCATGCCGCTTCGCCAGCGTCCTCCAATCTGACGATTGATGCGACCACCGGTGAAGTCTCTTTCCGACCCGCTCCGGATTATCAAGGTGTTTGTTACATTCGAATTGCGCTGACCGATGCCTATCCTTCAACAGGGTATGCAGAAGTTCCTTTGACGGTGACGAATGTTCAAGATGCGCCGGTTGTCGCCACGAATTTAACACCGTGTTCGTCAGCTGCGACCGAAGATGTGCTTTATACCTGCACGGTTGCAATCACGGACCCTGATCCTGAAAATTTGACGGTGATTCGTGACGGTTCTGATAATTGTACGTGGTTGACAGAAACGCCTTCCGCAGACGGTCGCTCAGTCACAATTTCGGGGACTCCTGGTGACAGTGATGTGGGCGGTTGTCTTCTTGAAATTCGCGCCACTGACACTTCCGCAGCTTCCCATACGCAATCTTTAGCTATCACGATAGCGAATGCGGAGCCCACGCTCACCATCGGTACGCCCGATGTTCTGACGGAGGATGATCCCGTTTTTGCCAGTAGCGTGGTTGAGGTCTTAGCCGATGCCGATGTCAGCTCGTTGGATGAGGGGCAAGGTGTTTACTCTTTAGTTTATACCGGGCTGTCGGGGACGGCTTGCAACGACACGAGTGTCCTTGCGACTCCAGCTTCTGATATCTTGATCAGTCCGACAACAGGGGCCGTCAGTATCAAACCGCGAGCGCATTATTTTGGCTCTTGTTTTGCGAAGATTCGCTTCGACGACCAAAACGGAGCCGGAAACTCTGTTGTCGAGCAGGAAATTGAAATCATTGTCAATCCTGTGAATGATGCTCCGACGATCACCAGTGTGCCGACGACTTGGGAAATTCTGTTAGACCCTTCCGGCAACAAAGTGGAAAACGTACCGCTGACTTTGTCAGTGGGCCCGGCCAATGAAAGTGCCCAGACCGCGGAACTGATCTGTACAAACTCAAATCCGACACGTTTAAGCGTGAACTGTTCTGCGACCCGCACGGGTGACGGCAGTGTGAACATTGTGTTGACGGCGACACCGGGGTTAGATTCGTCTGCGGTGGTCACGGTGAAAGTGAAAGACAGCGGTGGCGGGACCGACGAATCGGCCGTGGCCACGATCAACGTTTCTTTGACCGACGCTGTTGTTCTTGCTCCCATTGCCGCAGACGTAACAAATTATAATATTTGGCAACAAGCCGTGAGTGAGTACAGCACGGCGATCGCCAACTCCTCCCGCACTTTTGTGGTGCGAGTGAATCCTGGGATCAAGGTCTATAGCAATGATCCCGCCAATGCAGCGATGGTGACGGGCTCGGCCTCGGGGGCTTTAGCCACGTCGGCGCGTGTTCGTTTGATCAACCAAGGCAGCATTATCGGCGCGCAAGGCGCAGGCGGCAATGATTCCGGTGTAGAAGCCATTCGCCAGGGGCAGCATGGTGGAACGGCCTTCCAGGTGTATGCACTTCATGCGAATGTAACTATTCTTAACGAAGGTTTTATCTTCGGTGGCGGCGGCGGCGGTGGTCGCGGCGGAACTGATGGGTTGGATGGCGGTCTCGGATTTGGTGGTGCTGGTGAAGGCCCTTCTTCCGTGGCGACGGGTGGAGACGTGGGGGCTTCGACGGGTGGAGCTGGCGGTGTTGCCGCAACAGCCCTGGCCGCGGGAATGACATCGCCCGGTTATATTCCTTCGAATGGCTCTGCCCAATCGAACGGATCGGGTGGTCAAGGTGGAAGCAGTTGTTTGATTGGTTTGGCTTTGGCGAATAATGCAGGCGCGGCTAATTTCGGGCGCGGCGGTTTCGGTGCTGGCTTCGGTGGCGCTGCCGGAACTTGTTCCACGAGCTACGGTGGTGGTGGTGGTGGCGGTTACTTCGGTGGCGGCGGCGGTTCCGGCGGTCTATCGGATCTTGGCGATAGTAATTTGAATACGGACGTGAATGGTTACAACGGCGGTAACGGTGGTGCGGCCATTCAGGTTCCCAACTCTGTGGTAAATCCCGGTGATGTCAATATCGTGATTGTTCCTGAAGCAGGTTCGCAAATAGCGGGGTGTGTGTGGAATGATATTTCACAAAAATACTTAACCGGCGTCACTAATGACAGTGATGTGAATTCACGGACGCTGGTCTTTTCTGCGACATCCAGTCAGGATGTGAATGCACCTAGCAGCATCCGCGTCTGGAATAACGGTCGCGGCAAGGCTTACCGTTAAAAAATCAATTTACTCAAGGCCTGATCTAAATTTTTAAAAGTCAGGCTAAGAGCCTCTTCATAGGCTTTGGTGACATCCGCACTCATTTTAAATCCGAAAGGATGCTTCATTTCAAAACAGCTTGCGGCCTCGGCATGAAGTTTGGCTTTCTGAGGAATCGTCAGACTGCTGACGATTTTTACGCAGCCTTCTTTAAACTGTCCCGTTGCATAATCTTGAATTGTTAACACCAGAGCGTTGGCTCCTGGTGTTTGCACCTGAATGTTTTCGCGCGCCAAGGCTTCAGTCACCGCGCGGGCCACTTCGCTGCGAAGTTCTGTCGACTGCACGCGCATGTCATCGGCGCGCGCATCAATAATACTCAAGGAAACAGTTCTTTTCGGAAGGCCGCTCATCGGTGAAACTTGAATGTTTTCAGCTTTGATTGCGGGAACATCTTTAATGGTGTTGCCTTTAAGAGCGCAGGAGCTAAGAAAAAAGCCTAAAACAACCAGGAAAAGTCTCATGTTAAA
This sequence comes from Bdellovibrio sp. ArHS, assembly GCF_000786105.1. Lineage (NCBI taxonomy): Bacteria > Pseudomonadati > Bdellovibrionota > Bdellovibrionia > Bdellovibrionales > Pseudobdellovibrionaceae > Bdellovibrio > Bdellovibrio sp. ArHS. The sequence continues at coordinate 164,154 of NZ_JTEV01000021.1, read as the reverse complement.
TCCTTTATGTAGAGTTTTATTATGAGTCGAGACTTTCCTGGAAGGCAATTGAAGATTCTGTCTTAGCACAAGAATTAAGGCGTGGCGCGGGTGTCTCTTTGTGAAGAACGAAACTCGACATGCAAAGTGATGTTTGCCTTTAAAAGTTTGGATACGGGGCAGCCGACTTTGGCTTCTTCGGCAATGCTTTGAAAGGTTTTGGCATCAATTTCCGGTACTTCGGCAATAAGATTTAATTTTGAAGAAGTGATGGTAAAACCCTCACCCTCTTTTTGGACTGTCACGACGGCGGTGGTCTCCAGTCGGTCCGCGGTGAAACCCTGTTTCATAAGGGCTCCACTCAGGGCCATGGTAAAGCAGCCGGCGTGAGCGGCGCCAATCAGCTCTTCGGGATTGGTTCCCAGATCAGAGCCGAAGCGAGTGTTGAAGGTATAAGCGGTATTTCTAAGAACGCCACTTTCGGTTGTGAGTTCTCCTTTGCCATTTTGAATATTGCCTTTCCAGACTGCGGTGGCTTTTCTATCCATTATTTCCTCCTGGTTTTGTCCCGTATTCTATGTTCTGGATTCTAGGCCGGGAAGGTGATCGTCAAAATACAAAGAAGCGTTAAGACTTGGAGACAGCAGGAAACTTTGTTCAAATAGTCTTATGAGTCTTGAAAAATTCTTCCAGGGTTTAATTCAAAAAGTGGAACAGTCCGAGGACGTCGTCACCAATGCGGGTAAAGACGCTGAAGGTTTTTACAAGCCGACACGAACGATCTTGCTTCGACATCTGAATCTATTAAAGGATCTGCATGGCAAACCCTTGGCAAAGCCCATGGTTTTGGCTTCCTGGAAATATGCTGTCGAACATCTGCCGCCGGAATGGCTGGTTCCCGAACCCGAAGATCGTGACGCCTTAAAGAGTCTTTTAGGAAAGGGGCCTTAGTGACCTCCTTGTGACTTGGCTGAGCGAATATAGTGTTGAAGCACACATCTTTCGGTGACATTCTTATTTTGTGAATGCGGAAATAAAAGACATCAGAAAAATTGCAGTGGTCGGAAATGCCGGTGGCGGAAAGACGGCTTTAAGTCGACGGCTTTCGCAGCTTCAGTCTTTGCCATTGACCCATGTTGACAGCATCCAGTTTTTACCGGGAATGAAGATTCGCCCGCACAAAGAATCCATTGAGATTTTACTAGAGATCCAAAAAGGGGAGCGATGGATTATTGATGGGTATGGACCGTTGGATATTATTGAAAAAAGATTTCAGGCGGCGGATCTTGTGATCTTCATCGATTTTCCATTGTGGCGGCACTACTGGTGGTGCACGAAAAGGCAAATTCAGAATCTGTGGTCCCGTCGCAAGGAACTGCCCCCAGGTTGTGACGAGGTCACTTGGGCACACACCAAAAAATTATATAAAACGCTGTGGCAGGTGCACACGAAAATGCGCCCCGAGCTTTTAAGGATTTTTGCCCGCGACGCTTTAAAAAACAAAGTGATTTATGTGCGCACTCTCCGCGAGTGGAAAAGAATCTTCACCCGCGGAGTCACTTAAGAAATTAATCTTCAGAATTGTAAAGGACGGGCACGATTTGCGACTGAGAGTCTTCTAGGACAGTGTCGCGAACGGCTCTGTTTTGTGGCGCATACAGGATCAGGCTTTCTGAGCCATAACCTTTAAGCAAAGACAGACTTTGCGTTTCACCAGCGCTGATCTCTAGTTCCTCAGGCAGCTCGGCATAGCCTTGCGCCAAAGAGTTGACAGAGATTTTTTGCCAGTTCGTCGCGTGACTTTCCAGGTAGTCGTCATATTCGATAGCGCCATTATCCTGGTGCGTGGTGGAAACTTTGATATTCAGTTCACCCGTTGCGGCCAATGCTAAAGCCGAAACATCAGCTTCAATGATGGCCAACGTCGCATTATCAAACACGTACATCGCCTGTTGATCCAAAACTGCCATAGAATAATCCTCTTTGGCTTTTTCTGGAGTGGCCGCAAAATCCGTTTCGAATTTTTTACGAAGTTCACGGGCTTTGGCACCATCTAAAAGTAAAGTGGCAAATTGTTCACCGCTCAGGCCGGGAACATCTTCCGCCGGAAGACCGGCTAATTCCTGATCCGTCACATTGTCGCCGTCAGCATCGATCTGAACATTCACTTCGCAAGTATTCCAAGTGGTCATGCCCTCAAAAAGTTTGATCGCCACTTGCAGCTTTTTAACGCCGTCTTTTTCAATCAGACGGTAACCTGCGGATTGCATATCACAATTGCGATTGTGGGCCAAGTCGGGTTTCGCGTCCTTCTTGCGGGTGTCAGAACCCAAAAGATTGAAAAGATAAGCATACCCGGTATTGACACCTTTATTTTGAATTTCGACCGTGGCCACGCTGCCAGCCGCATCCGCGGCGGAAGTCGCGTGCACCGTCAAAGATTTTGCTGTGACCTGAGAAATCTGACGAACCACCGCCAAAGCAGGCAGCTTTAAGACTACGTCATCAGTCGATTTGAATTTCAAGAACCCATCCAGTTCGTCAGTGGGATTTTGCATCAACGAGCCGACAATCTTGGCGGTGACTGTGATGTTTTTTGCTTCTCCTGGTGCCAGCGTGACGGAAGGTGCTTGAACTTTCAAAGCCGTCGAGCCAGTCCATTCCGGTGTCAGCGTTACAGACTTGTCGCTGATGTTCTTCAGAGTGATTTGACGACTTAAAGTTTTTTGTTTTTCGACGTCCGTAATGCCCAAAGAAATGGTTGCCGGAATTGAAACCACTTGCGCTTTTAAAGACTCTGCCACTTGCACGCGCCCTGCGCCTTGGCGACTGACGGTGTAAGTTTTCTTGTTCGCGTCCGCAATGATTTTGCCATGTCCTAAAAGGACAGATTTAAGCTCAGGGGGAGTCAATGTCGGGAATTTTTGCTTCAGCAAAGCCATCACACCTGCGATATGCGGAGCTGCCATAGATGTTCCCGAGTTCGCAACACCTTTGTCGCCGAGGCCCATGTCTGCCGATATGATGTTGGATCCCGGTGAAGAAATCTCGGGCTTGATCAGTCCATCTTCAGAGCGGGGACCGCGCGAAGAAAACGGTGAGGCGGTGTCTGCCAACCATGGTTTTTCCACTAGAGCTCCGGATTTTAGGTCGGCGATGACCGGCCCCTTCGCCAAAGCTTCTTTGATGGCGGTAGCACTTTTTTTCGTGATCATGATTCCAGGGATGTCGTAAGTGCCTTCGCCACCCATGACGATCATTTCTCCGTCAGCGTTGTTGCCGACGATAACAGCAATGGCTCCCGCAGCATGCGCGCGTTTGATTTTGTCAGCAAACGCCACGACTCCGCGATCAATCAAAGCCACTTTGCCTTTGATTTGTGCTTGTGTGGCCTCATCAAAATCCTTATCAGCAACGCCTAAAAAGATCACTTCGCCTTTAAGTTCAGAAACTTGCTCTAGCGGTTTGGTGATAGCCCCTTCCAGGAATTCTTCTTTCAAAGTGCCAGTCGCCGTGGTGAAAGCGGCAGCAGGGAACTGCACATTCTGATTCGAATTGTCGATCACAGAAGCAACCGAGATGGCATCATCAGAAACGCCCGGAGCACCGACGATATAACTTTTATCGCCATTGTTCCCAGCCGCTGCGACGACGACAGTGCCACCGCGAACAGTGTTTTTGATCGCATGATTGTACATGATATGAGGATTTCCGTAACCACTGCCCAAAGACAGATTTACGATGTCCAATTGATCGTCAAAATTTAAATCACCATCGGGATCGATGGAATATTCCAAAGCGGCGATGACCACTTCATCACTCGTGGAACCTTTAGCACCGAAAACTTTGATTGCATAGAGATCCGCATCGGGCGCAACACCGCTGTAAGTTTGCACGTCATCCCCAAGGCCTGCGACCGTTCCCGCAACGTGAGTGCCATGGCCACCTTCATCTAAAGGATTCGCGTCAGGACGGGGGATGCGCTTTTCATAGTTCGGCGAGCCCGAGTTGTATTCGGTTCCCACAAGGTCAATACCGCCCACAACTTTTTTATTCGGGAAGGCCGAGTTGGGTTGTCCCGGATTATTGGCTTTATAAGCCTCTTCTGTGCCTTCGCCTAAAAACATCTTATGGGTGTAGTCGATGCCGGTGTCGATGATACCGACTTTCATGCCTTGACCACGAATGTTCTGCGCATGGGCTGCTTCCGATCCGATAAATTTGACGGAAGTGTTGGTTCCCAAACGGCCTGCGGTTTCGGCGGCTTGAATGATCGGGCGAGAGAAGTGTCCTGATTTTTCTGCCATCACGACATTCGGCAGAGCCTGAATCGCATCAAGAGCTTTTGCCGGCGCCCAAATCGCAACACCATTTAGGACAAGACGGTAGCGAATGAGAACGCGGATGTCTGGTGAAATCTGGGTCAGTTGTTCAATAGTGGCTTTTTGCTCCGCTTCGATCGCGGCCAAAAGTCGCTTGTCAATTTGCAGTTTTCCATCTTTGCGAACAGCCGTTTCCAGCAGGGCGGGCGTTTGCAACTTAAGAATTGCAATGAAGGGTTCTTCAACTTGAGGACGAGTTGAATAAAGTCCATCTAAAAATCCGTTGTTGGAAAATTCTCCCGGCGTTGTCTTGGAGGCTGTACAACCTGCGATCCCCAAGGAAATAAGAATTGGCATTAACGATGTTCTAGCTGCAAATAAGTGAAGTTTCATATTTCTCCCTGGCGACCGAAGGGCCATTTCGACCCCAAAAAGGGTGGTGTCCGGTCAGCCAAGCGGATATATCCAATATCCGTGCCGAAAGATAGAAAAAAGCGAATGCGAATTCGAGGTCAGAACGACTCCAAGAAATAGGAAAGCATTGTTGCAGACAGGGAACAAACTGTCCTTATTGTGTCCCTAACCGAACTCCCTTAGGAGTGCTATATTAGATCTTAACGAAAGGAAATCGCTATGAAAAAACTCCTCTTTTCTCAGACAACAGAACAGCGTCATTGGGTGGGCGATGGATTTCCCGTTCGTTCCATATTTTCTTACAATGACCGCGCTCAAGAGATGTCGCCATTTCTTTTGATGGACTATGCGGGACCCGCCATTTTCCCCGCAGCAACGGCGAACGAACGACGAGGCGTGGGCGAACATCCTCATCGTGGTTTTGAAACTGTGACAATTGTTTACGACGGGCAGGTCGAGCATCGCGATTCCGCAGGAGGCGGTGGTATCATCGGGCCTGGCGACGTGCAATGGATGACGGCGGCTTCCGGTTTAGTACATGAAGAATTTCACGGGCCTGATTTTGCGAAAAAAGGAGGGCGCTTTGAAATGGTGCAACTCTGGGTGAATTTGCCGCGCGCGTATAAAATGTCACCACCGCGCTATCAAGGTATTTTGTCAGATCAGATTCCCGTGGTTTCAGTGGCCCAAGGTGCCGGTACGGCGCGGATTATTGCCGGAGAATTCGAAGGTCAGAAAGGGCCCGCGATGACTTTTTCCTCTATTAATCTTTGGGACATAAGATTGACGGCGGGGGCTGCCGCGGAATTCACAGTTCCCCAAGGTCAGACGGCTTCGGTTTTTGTGCTAGATGGAAAAGTGCGCCTGGGAACAGGTGAGTCTCTTCCCGAAGCGTCACTTGCGGTGTTGGACCCGCAAGGGGAGCGCTTTACTCTTGCGGCAGAAAGCGACGCCAAGATTCTATTCATGGGTGGAGAGCCTTTGCATGAACCTGTGGTGGGTTATGGTCCTTTTGTGATGAACTCCAAGGCAGAGATTCTTCAGGCGATCACAGATTATCAGTTGGGCCGCATGGGACAACTGGCTCAGGAAGTTGTTAGATAAAACCAAGATTCAAGGAACGTTCTGGACGGCCGGGGGCTCGCAAGGGTCCCCGGTTTTTTTCATCCCTTTGAAGCTGTCGAAAGTTTTTACGCTCCATCACTTTTTTTTAAGAGAGCAATCGGTCATAGAGCCTCTTGGTGTTTCCGGGTAAAGTCCTTGCAGCTTGGGGGCCCTATGCGGAATTTACTGCTGTCTGTTGCACTTCTTTTGGCCGCTTCATCAGCTTGGGCTGATTTGGCGGAAAGTTTTGAAAAAATCAAATCACACGCACGTCACTATCGCGACCCTGGAGCGGTTTGTGAAGAGGTGGCTCAGGTGGAGTTTTCCGAGCTTTATCCGGCCCCTCAGTATGAAGTCATTGTCGGAGTTGCCTACAACGTGAAAGGTCGCACGGTCGGGGAACTTGATATGGTTCTATTGGACAAAAACACGCAAAAAGTCGCGATGGTGGGTGAGGTGAAGTGCTACACTGATCTGCGCAACGGTCTGAAAAAAGCCAAACAGCAAAGAAAACGCTTCCTGCAGGTGTTGGGCTCGGGACAGAAGATTGACTTTATCAATACCGACACCGGCAAGAAGTATGAGTACGAACAATTCCAATATGTTTCACAATTTGTCTCGATTTCGCAAAAAGGCGGTAAAGCCGTAGGATTTGATTACGAACTTGAGCACACACTGGATGAAATGTCTTTGTTGCGTGATCAAATGATCCATTGTCAAAAAGACGGATTGTGTCCTCGTCCTGAATAAAAGCCACCTCGCTCAGAGGCGGCTTTTAGAAGTTTTAATTCTCCGTTAACAGATCTTCCAACTTATCGAAAGATCCCGTCCAGCCCATCGTCATGCTTGGTTTGTGTTGAATGAACACAGACAGCTCTTCTGCGGTGGGGTTTTGCGGTTCCCAGGTGACAGTCACGCGGGTGAGTTCGGGACCTTCTTCGGCCAGCAGAACCGTCGTCAGCATGGTTTTAGGCCACACGGGCAACGCCGGGTGATGCGAGGGGTTTTCTTTTTCATCCACGAAGGCCGTTGTATAGATGATACGATCCGGCTTTTTGATATCGAGATATTTTATCTGATTGTACATCTTGATATCCCCGTTGCTCATCATACTGAAGGTGGTTGAACCCACTTTGATGTCTGAACGGATGTACTCCATTGAAAATCCTGTCGGAGCAAGCCACTTCGCAAAGTGTTCCGGCTTCGTCCACATTTCAAACATGGTATGAATGTCTGTCGCAAATGTGCGATTGATAACAAATCTTTCTTTGTGCTCAATTTCATCAGAAAGATATTCGGCCAGGCGATCCCAAGTCGAGTTCCCACTGGCTTGTTTGATGAACTTGCGAGTTTGTTCCGCGGCTTCTGGAGTCTCTAACGTCATCGTCATGTCCATCGTGGTTTTGCCGTTGCTTTCTGAAAACAAAACCGTCACCCGAAAAAGGGGAGGACGATCATCATTGCCACCATGGTCATAGACAAGCTTCGAGTATTTTTCAACCTCGTGGTAAATAGTTTTGTTTTCCCAGTTTGTGCCATCGGGACCGTGCATGGTGTATGCCCAATGGCCACCTGGTTTAAGGTCTTTGCTGTGAGTTGTGATGGTGAAGCCTCGGGGTCCCCACCACTTTGCCACTTTCTTGGGGTCTGTCCAGGCATCCCAAACTAGTTTTATGGGAGCGTCATAGATGCGAATGATATTAATTTCGTTGGATTTATTTTTTGCGCCCATGTTTCTTTCCTTTCGCTTTCTTTTTAGCGGTCACAGATTTGAGATATTCATCCAGTCGATCAAAACTTTCTTCCCAGAAAACCCGGTATTGCTCCATCCAATCTGAAGCCGTCTTTAAGGCTTCGCCATTCAGTTTGCAGGGGCGGTACTGGGCCTCTTTGGACTTCGTGATCAGGCCGGCTTTTTCTAAAACTTTAAGATGTTTGGTGATGGCGGGAAGACTCATGTCCTTTAGGAACGGCTCAGCAAGATCAGAGACATTGGCCTCACCCTTGGCAAGGCGAGCCAACATGGCCCGGCGGGTAGGATCGGCCAGAGCTGAGAATGTTTGGCTGAGATTGTCTTGCATAGTTTACCTTTCGGTTAATTAACTAATAAGTTAAATATAAGGCAAAACGGGGGCTCTGTCAATGAGGCTGTAAGCGCCTGGAAACTATAGGGAATGTTATTTAAAAGCCTTAGGGTTGGTACTGGTCTTTGAAGAAGGCGACCACGCCCTCTTTGTTTTCAAGACTTTGAATGGACTCAATTTTTAATTGAGAAAGTTTAAGAACTGTCAAAACTCCTTCTTTTCGCGGCCAGTCTTTTGTGGTCTCACCATTTCGATCCAGAGCCAACTTGAACGAGTACTTCTTCATTTTAGGAATAGCGAACATTTTCGAAACGAAGGCAGGCATTTTTGAAATATCAGAAATGATCAGAGTTTTAGAAAGGTCCACTTTGGTTGCATTTTCATTCAAATACTCTGTCAGCATTTTTGCGGCATTCATGTCGCTAGAGAAGAACACCCAGTGAGTTTCCGCAGACAATTCCGCCTTTTCGTCATATTGATTTTTGATCTGAAAGGGCGCAAGTGTTTTACCCACTTCAAAAGCTAGGACGGTCTGGGAAAGCAGCAGGGAAAGAATCAATGGTGCGACAATTTTCATGTTTCCTCCGGGTGTTTAGAATGATCCCTGCAGAATGAGTTTACTTCAAACACTTTTTTAAATCGTGCTGATAGGTTTCAAATGAGTCCATGAATTTAAAGGGTCGACTGAGTTCAAGTGAGTACTTCTGTGTGTTTTTTCCCGCCAACCAAAAAGTAATTTTGGGATCTAAATTACGATCAAGAAAGTTTACGTAGCTTAGAAAATCATCTTTGGCGCCATCCTGTTGTGTCGTCGTGGAGGTTAAAAGTAAATGTGTCGGTTTGTAGCGAACGCAAACGGCCGTCAACTCGTCCTTGGGCATATGTGGTCCCAGAAAAAGGGTGTTGGCTTTTAGCTCGGCGGCGATATGCGACGCGATCAACAATCCGATGTCATGAAAATCGCCCTCGGGGGCTGCAAAAACAAGGCGCGGATTTTTTAAAGAAGGTGTCTTTTTTTTGAAGCGATATGCGAGACTTTCTTTGATGATGGCTGACAGAATATGTTCCTGAGCAATGGAAAAGCTGCCGGAATCCACCTGTCGGCCGATTTCTCCTAAAAGAGGGATAACTAGACTGTGCACCCAGTTCAGCGGTTTCGTGTTTTCCTTTTCTTGCAATACCAGCGTACGCACGTCGTTCCAGGCGAAGGCATTGGCCTTAGTGAGGATCGTTTTGATGACTGGGTTTAGATCTTCGCGCATTTTTCCGGTCGTCTTTTGAAGTTGCATGCGGTTCAGCTCGGCCAAGTTTTTATGGGCGATATCACCGACGCGATAACCTTGCTGGGTGAGGGCAAGGAGTGCACGAACCTTTAGGACATCATTTTCCGTGTAAAGGCGTCGACCCGATTCCGTGCGCAGGGGTTTTAAGGCCGCATAGCGGTGTTCCCAGACGCGTTCGTTTATTATTAACAACAGATATGAATAGAGGTGTTCTATGAACAGCTTCATTTTGGCTCTCGTCGCAATGACTCTCACTTCAGCAATGTCTTCAGTCTCTTTTGCAGGTCACGGGAAAAAAGAAATTCCTACAGTTCAGGGTGTGGATCTGAACTCTTATGTGGGCTTGTGGTATGAGATCCGTCGTATCGAAAATGAATTTCAGGATAACGAACCGGCGCAAGGCGAAGGTGTTTGTTACAATGTGACTGCCGAATATTCTTTTTTACCAAAAGGTAAAATCGGCGTTAAAAATACCTGCAACCGTAATTCGGGAGCTTTTGTAGCGAAAGCCAAAGCGCAGGCCGTGAAAGGCTCCAATAATGCGAAGTTGAAAGTCAACTTCACTGGTATTCCGTTTTTGGAATGGCTCGGTGTCGGTAACGGCGATTACTGGGTTCTAGCTCTTGGCGAAAAAAATGCCGACAATCAATACTCTTGGGTTTTGGTGGGTTCACCAACTCTTGAATACGGATGGATTTTGTCCAGAACTCCTGAATTACCTGAAAGCGAAATCCACACAGCGTTGGCGATCGCTGAATCCGTCGGCTATGACGCCCACCTTTTCAAATCTTTCCAAAGATAAACATCTAGAACGCATTACAAGAATATAAGAAAAAGCCCGAGTCGTTGGATTCGGGCTTTTTTATTTTTGGCTGAAGTCTTTTGTCCGCGAATCTTTTTAAGACTTAAAGCCGGGTTTCATTCAAGCTCCTGCCGTCTATCGGGGGATGTGATAGGGTGATCGCTATGCATAAATATTTTTTTAGCGCGGTTCTTTTGGTTTCTTTGCTTTCCGGTTGTGCCGGAATGAAGGTTGTTGATCCTAATAAGCCTGATAATAAAGGGCAGTTGCAGGTTGATTATTCTGGCGGCACGCCGAAGTTGGTCGAAACTTACACTTGCACCATGGTGGGCGCCAATGGGAAGCGGGTCTACGCGACCGGCAAGAGCGAAGAGGAGGCCCGTAAAGAGGCCATCGCCAAATGCCAGGACCAGACTTTACTTTCCTTTTGTAAAGTTTCGAAGATGTCTTGTGAGAAGAACTAGTCATGCCGGGAAAAAAGGAGTTTTCATGGGGTTTAATAAAATAAAAATTGAAGCCACTGTTCGGGGAGATCGCTCGCAAGTATGGGAGGCGTGGACAAAGCCTGAGCACATCACGAAATGGAATTTTGCCACCGACAGCTGGTGTTGTCCTTGGGCTGAAAATGACTTGCGTGTGGGTGGAAAGTATTCGGCCCGCATGGAGGCCAAGGACGGCAGTTTTGGTTTCGACTTTGAAGGAGTCTATCAGGAAGTAACACCTTATTCGCGACTGGTGTTTGTGATGCCCGATGGAAGATCTGTCGCCACGGAATTTGCGGATGAGGGCGGGCAGACGCGGATTACGACGGTATTCGATGCGGAAACGCAGAACTCGGAAGAGATGCAGAAGAATGGCTGGCAGGCTATTTTGAATAATTTTAAGGGGTATTTTGAGGGGTTGTGAGTTTTGGTGGCTCCGTAGCTCATTATAAGCTTGCGAGTAGTATTAATTTGCGGATCGTTTACTGGATTTAAGAGTTTTTGATTATGTGAAGAAGTCTTTGCAGCTCTTTGAGAGTTGTCTCGCATCGATCAAGTAGCTTGTTGAAATATTCTTGAGTGACTTCCAAACAGTCATTTTGGTTTGCATTTTTCTTAGAAACTATAAGTTTCAGCGGGGATAACAAAGATTCTTGTAATAAACCATGTGTCATGGTGTTTCGGATTATGCGAATGTCCTCAATTTCTTTAAAGAGTGAGTTCCATCGGGCAGGCTCGCTTTTTAGTTGTGGAATCAACTTGGTGAGCTCTTTAGTGAAATTTATCTTTTTCTCGATTGAAAAAATCGTCCCTTTGAAAAAGAACCCTTCGAATAAATCTTTTCTTTCTGGCGAGTTGGGAAATAAATAATTGAGAACTATGTCCGAGAAAATTGAATCGTACCAAATCGAATAATGGACAAGATGCCCAGTAACAAGGGCGTCGAAATCTTCGAGAGTGAGGTGTTGATTTTCCGAGCCTTGCATTTTTGCAGTCTAAACTAAATACAGATTATTACAATGAATCTTTTACGGCACTGCAAATGTCTACCAAGGCTTGCTTCTCGCTTTGCTCGAAGCTCGCTGTTTTTGGGTTCTGGGTGTGCGGCGGGGATTGGGCTCGGGCCGTCGTGGCCCTCGGGGCTTCGCCCTGCGCTTTGCGCACCTTCGAGGACGCATCCCTGCGTCGTCGATGAACCCCTGTTGTCGGCGCGTGTGTTGTGGTGGTGGATTTGTGGATTTGGTTGGTTCTCCATCAATGACAGGGGCAGTCAGGGAATCTGCTAGAATGTTTTTACCACAAAATATTTTAGCAAAAGGACCCCCAAATGCCCCTAATCAGGTCGGAATCTATCATTGGACTACCAGGTTATAAAATCATTTCCTGCAATGGCTTAAATACCGTTGAAATCATCGCAGAATACACAGGTGTTATTACCTGTGTGCATTGCAGATCTATCAATTTACGCAAGAAAGAGCGCTTTCAAAGGGTTTTGAAGCATCACAGTATTGGGTCTGCTAAAAGCCTTTTAATCATCCAAACCCATAAGTTTCATTGCCGAGATTGTGGTAAATACTTCAACCAAAGAATGCCTGGGGTTTTGCCGTATCAAAGGGTTACTGAGCCATTTAAAGACGAAGTTGCAACCAGACATCATGACGGCCATTCGGTTTTAAAAGTGAGCAAGCGCTTATCGCTCGGCCAGGCAACTGTTAGTCGATATTATAAAAGCTATTTGCAGCGCGAATTTAATGAACATAAAAATGCAAGCTGTCCCAAGATTTTGGGGATTGATGAAAAGAAATTTTCTAAGAAGTTGGGTTATCAAACGACACTTGTGAACCTTCAGAAGCACACTGTGTTTGATATTGTTCTTGGACGCACGGAATCCAATCTGGGTAAGTATTTGCGGTGCATGCCTGATCGCAACAACTGCAAAGTAATCGTGATGGATTTATCAGAAACTTATCGCAAAATCGCGCAAGATTACTTCCCCAAGGCGATGATCGTTGCAGATCGATTTCATGTGGTCAGATTGATCAATCAGCACTTTCTAAAAACCTGGGGGCAACTCGATGAACTTGGCCGAAAAAATCGAGGACTGACCTACTTAATGCGCATGCACGAATGGACCAATATGAAAGAAAAATCTCGTAGGAACTTAAACAGATATTTAACTGAAAATCCCGCACTGAAAGCCGTCTATGACTTCAAGCAGAGGTTGATGAAAATCATCCTAACCAGAGTTTACAGCAGGCGCGATGCCATGAAGATCATCCCACAGTTTTTGGACGCTATTAGGGCCTTGAAAAATTCGAAATTCAGAAATCTAGAAACACTGGGGAATACTTTGGAAAACTGGAGTGAAGAAATCGTTAGAATGTGGAGATTTAGTAAAACCAACTCGATAACCGAGGGTTTACATCGAAGGATGGATGAGATACAAAACCGAGCCTACGGAATGCATAACTTTGGAAATTACAGAATCAGAGTGAAGGCATATTGTAGCTAGCAGAAACCTTGCTGCCCCTACCTTTGGAGAAGAACCCGGGTTTTTTATTTTTAGTTACAAAATTTGGCGTTCCCAAGGGGATTTGAACCCCTGTATCCTCCGTGAAAGGGAGGTGTCCTAGGCCCCTAGACGATGGGAACGTGTAGAGAAAAAAACAGAAAATGGTGGCTCGCGATGGATTCGAACCATCGACCCCTTCATTAAAAGTGAAGTGCTCTACCAGCTGAGCTAGCGAACCACTGTCCGTTTAGGAAGTGCTAATTTGTAGTAAGGCGGGGGCAAAGTCAATACGATTTCTTGCAGTTTTTTAAAAAAATTTGCGATTTTTTTATAAAAAAAAGGGCTTTGCTTAAGGCCTAAGCAAAGCCCTTCAAGATTTAGCTAACTGTGCTTAATTATTGAACAAAGGTTTGACCCACAATGTCTGTTCGCGACCGGGACCCACTGAAATTACGTCAATCGGAGTTCCTAATTGTGAACCTAAGTAGTCGATGTAGTTAGTGGTCGGACGCGGAAGATCTGAAAGTGTTTTTACTTTCGTTAAATCTTCTTTCCAACCGGGAATCCACTCGATCACGGGCTCCACTTTTTCTAACTCATACGGTGACGTCGGAAGTTCAGTAATGACTTCGCCATTAAGTTTATAAGCCGTGCAGACGCCGATGCGGTCATGGCCGGTCAGAACATCTAATTTCATCATCGCAAGATTGGTAATGCCGTTGACGCGAATGGCATACTTCAAAGCAACTAGATCCAACCATCCACAGCGACGGGCGCGGCCTGTGGTCGAGCCGAACTCGTGGCCGTCTGTTTGGATTTTCTTTCCGATTTCGTCATTCAACTCTGTCGGGAAAGGGCCACTGCCCACACGGGTGGCGTAGGCTTTAAAAACGCCGATGACTTTTTGAATGCTCATTGGGCTGATGCCGGCGCTGGCGCAGGCATTTGAAGCCAGGGTCGAAGAGCTTGTGACAAACGGATATGTTCCGTGCATCACGTCCAACATGGTTCCTTGAGCACCTTCGAACAAGACGCGTTTTCCGGCCTTCAAATTTTTATTGATGAACAAAGAAGAGTCCTTGCAGCGATACGGAGCCAAGTCCTCTGCCACTTTTTCAAGGTCTGCCATGATGTCTTCCAGTTTGAAAGTCGGCGCCTTGTAGTAGTTCTCAAGCATGAAGTTCTTTTCGCGCAAAGCGAGTTCCACTTTGGCCTTCAAAGTTTCGCGGTCGAAAATATCGCCGAACAAAACAGCGCGGCGGGAAGCTCGGTCCTCGTAAGCTGGGCCGATGCCTTTGCCGGTGGTTCCGATTTTACCATCGCTCAAGGCCGCCTCGCGAGCAGCATCTAAAGCTTTGTGATAAGGAAGAATGATCGTCGCCGTATCCGAGATCAGCAACTGCTTGGGATTTTGTAAGTATCCAGTCGATTTTAATTTATTGATTTCATCCCGGATCGAAAGAACGTCGATCACCACACCCGGAGCAATCACGCAGGTGGTTTCGGGACGAAGAATTCCGCTGGGGACTAAGTGAAGAACTGTTTTTTGGCCGTTAACAACGAGTGTGTGGCCCGCGTTGGCGCCGCCTTGATAGCGAACAACCATGTCTGCTTTTTCAGCGAAGACATCAATAAGTTTACCTTTACCTTCATCGCCCCATTGGGCTCCGACAACAACAATACCTGACATTGCAATTCCCTTCGAAGGTACCAGTTCCCTGGTACCTTCGAACTTTCTCGCAAGAGCGTCATTCAGGCAAGTTTTTATTCGCCTTTAAATGGAGCGGCCCCATACCAAGGGGCTCTTGGCGGGAGGGTGTCAGAGGTTGAACCATCGATAAAAAACGCCATAAGCTTATTAGCTGCGACTTGGGACGCTTTAAAGAAAGCATCTTCCGTATTAGCTCCAATATGTGGTGTCAGTACCACATTGGGATAGGTGAGAAGTTTCGAATTTCGCGACAGCGGTTCTTTCTCAAAAACATCCAGTCCGACGGAGCGCAGCCAGCCTTTTTCAATGGCTTCACAGAGATCATTTTCATTAATCACTGAGCCGCGCGACGTGTTGATAAGAATCAAACCTCGATGAATGTATTCGAAGTGCGAGCGGTTGAGCATATGTTCGGTTTCCAAAGTTTTCGGAACGTGAAAGCTTAAGATGTCAGCAGTTTTTAAAACCTCTTCATAACTAAGGCGGGGAATTTTAAGGCGCTCGAAAACTTCGTCCTCTTGGTAAGGATCAAAGGCGACCACATTCATGCCAAAAGCAGTGGCCAACTCGGCCACTCTGGAACCAATGCGGCCTAAGCCGACAATTCCATACGTGCGTCCCGACAGCTCAATGCCGGTGACCAGATCGCGTTTCCATTCGCCAGCCTTCACCATTTTGTGAGCTTGCGGGATGTTATTGACGCAATTAAGAACCAGGCCCCAAGTCAATTGGGCCGCCGACTCGATATTGGCAGAAGGGGTGTGCATAACCGTGACGCCCCATTTTTGAGTCGCGTCCAGATCAATATGATCAAAGCCGCTGGTGCAAGTGATGATCAACTGCAACTGGCGGGCTTTTTTTAGCAGCTCTTCGTTAATGGTGGTGCGACTGCGAATAAGCAGGGCGTTGGCACTCACCAGGTGTTCAAGTGGTAGATGGTGAGGATGATCACTGCGAACCACCTCGAACTGACTGTGCTGTTGCAGATATAAAAAACTATCTTGCGCGAAACGATCAGTGATCAGGATCTTCTTCTTCATGGATTTTCCTTTAACCACTTTTTTGCTTCGTCCGTGATGTTAGAGATCTGTTCCAGGGACACAAAGTCAGGATCGAAGAAGCGCAACGTGTGCCCCAGACATTCAATCAGGCGCACTTGTTCTTCGTCCTGAATGTAACCCATGTGGCCGATGCGAATGATTTTTCCTTTGGCTTGATCCTGGCCACCCATGATTGTAATCGCATGAGTTTCTTCTAGATGCAGGCGAATTTTTTGTCCATCCAGGCCGGCGGGCACGGTCAAAGCTGTCACGGAATCACTGGGTGATTTTGCATACAAACCGAATCCCAGTTTCACTCCGAACTTCCGTGTGAATTCAGCGCGACGATGGATCGCGTGGAAGAGTTCATTCAAACCCTGCTTTTCGATCAGGTCTAAAACCGTATCCAAAGCGCGGATGATGGCGACGTTGGAAGAGTAAAAAGTTTCGCCCGCGATGTTGGCTTTTTTCTCTTTGCGCAAATCGAAATAGTAACGGGGACACTGAGCTTGATCGACAAACTTCCAGGCTTTTTCTGAGAGCGCCAAGAAGGTCATTCCAGTTGGCAGCATGAAGGCTTTTTGCGAACCCGCCACCAAACCATCTATGCCCCAGGCATCCATAGGAAGGGGGTAGGCCCCCAAGGCCGTGATCGCGTCGACTAAGAACAAAGTGTCAGAATAATTTTTGATGATGGCGGCCAGTTCTTGAATGGGATGCGCGACGGCTGTGGAGGTTTCGCACGCCTGACAAAGCACCGCACGTGCACCCGGATTCTTTTTTAGAAGCTCTTCAATCTCAGAAACTTTGACGGCTTCGCCCCAAGGAACATTGACGGTGATGACCTCGGCGCCAAAAGTTTTCGCCATGTCGGCCCAACGCTCGCCGAATTTTCCGGAAACAATGGCGATCACTTTGTCGCCAGGAGAAAGCACGTTGACCAGAAGGGCTTCCATGCCTCCCGAACCCGTGGAGGTTAAAAGATAAACATCTTGAGTCGTTTGAAAAACGCGTTTAATTCCCGTCAACACGCGTTTTAAAATTGCGTCAAATTCGGGGGTGCGATGGTGAATCATCGGAAGTGCCAATACTTTGCGCACCTCAGGGTGAAGATTCACCGGGCCTGGCGCCAGCAAACTGTAATTGTCATTGAGAGATGTCATTTTTCTTCCTTGATATCTTAAGTATTTTATACTCAACTGGTCCCGTGGACGCAATCTTTAAAGGCCTACTCATTCTGACTGTCAGCTTCTCGGTTCTTCTCTCGGGATGTGCTTACCGCATGGGGGCTGCGAGTCGCAGTATTCCGGGCGGATACAAACAAATATCCGTCCCCGTTTTTAAAAATAGAACACAAGAGACAGGCATCGAAGTTGGCTTTACCAATGCGTTGATTTTGGAGTTCCAACGTTCTCGCATTGCCCGCATTGTGGACAACTCCTTGTCGGAAGTGGCAGTGATCGGTCAGATCGACAGCATTCAGTACATACCCGGTGCTAAACGGGTGGCTGGGGATCAGTCCTCGGGCTATTTGCCAAATGGAACTGTCATCGCGACAGAATACCGGATTCTTCTTACAGTAACTGTCAAAGTCGTCAGACAGGCGGATGGCACTGAGCTTTGGAGCGGAAGCTTCGGCGGAGAGCGTACTTATGCGGCACCTCAGGTGACGCTCGCAGGCGTGAACTCGGTAAATCCTCTTTACAATCTTTCTGCGCGCAGGCAGAACATTGACATCATGGCGAATGACATTATGGCCGAAGCCCATGATCGTATTACAGAAAACTTTTGAGGTACCTGCTTCCCTTTGTGTAAAAAAGGAACCAGGTAATGAACCTGCTACTTTCTTTACACAAAGGGAAGCAGGTACCTTTTCCCGAGGAAACGATGGCGTTGATTGATGCGCAAAAATTCTATAAAGACCTGGAAAAGGGTCAGCTTGCGCCATTGTATTTTCTGTTCGGTGAAGAACCTTATCTTTTGAATCAAAGTGTTGATCGATTTAAATATGCCGTTCTGACAGAAGGGGCGGTGGATTTTAATTACAGTCTTTTCTATGCCAGCGACGCGGATGTGGTGGCTGTGCGCGATGCGGTAGAGACTTTGCCGATGATGGCCGCCCGTCGCCTGGTTATTCTTAAAGAGGCGCAAGAGCTGACGGACAAAGAATGGGCCGAGTTTGACAGTCTGATCGAAGCTCCGGTGGAAAGCACTGTGTTCGTAATTCTGGCTTCACGAATCGATAAACGCAAAAAGCAGATCCGTCAGTTGTTGGATAAAGCTGATTGTGTCGAGTTTAAAAAGCCCTACGAAAATCAGATTCCTTCCTGGATCAACTACATCGCGCAAACCCTGGGACTTACGATCAGCAATGATGCGATTCATTTGTTGCATAAACTTGTGGGACATCATCTGACAGAAATCGAGGCTGAGTTAAAAAAACTTGGCGATTTTGTGGGTGGTCAACGTCGTATTGAAATGCAAGATGTGGCCCAGGCGGTTTCTCGCTCTAAAGAAGAAAACGTTTTTGATTTTACTAAAGCGATTGGTCAAAACGATCGTGTGAAGGCGTTAGAGCATTTGGTTCATCTTTTGGATCAAGGGCAAAACGAAATCGGGATCGTGTCTTTGGTGGCCCGCCACGTGCGTGTGCTTTTAACTTTAAAGCGCGGCATGGACGAGGGGCTTCACGGAGCCAAATTAGCTCACTATGCGCAGATTCCGCCTTACTTCCTAGAGAGCTATCTGGATCAGGCTCGACTTTGGACCGCGAAAAAACTGGAACAAACCCTGGTGGTTCTTTCAGAGACAGACAAGGCCTTAAAGTCCTCACCTTTGTCTAGCCACATTTGGCTGGAAAACATGGTTCTTAAAACCTGCGGGACCCCGCAAAACTACGCCCTTAATTAGGAAACGTCTCGAGTTTTCCCCTGCGAAGGCCGATAAGGTCTTTGATGGATAAGTCATTTGAAGATAAAGGTTATTTCCGCCGTCAGTATCCGCGACGGGCCATGAAGCGCAAAATTGGTGTGCTTTGTGATGGATCCTATTTCGTCTGTGAATCTGGCGAGATCGGTGAGGGTGGGATGTCTATTATCTCTGATTATGTTTTGACGGAAGGACACTCTTTAGTGGTCAGCTTCCAGGTTCCAGCAGGGAACTTTGTGTTCTTGCGAGCTGTCGTGCGATCGACACAAAAAAAACAGGGTGACGAAAAGGTCACCCATGGTCTTAGCTTCAATGAAATCGAATTTTCTATCAAAAGACAGATTCGTTCTTTCGTGTCGGCACGAACTGATTTCGCGCCGGGCACTACTTCAACGTTTTAATTCAGATTACTTAGTCGCAGAAACGCGTGTAGAAAGACGGCTGATTTTACGAGAAGCCGTTTCTTTTTTGATCACGCCAGATTTAGCAGCTTTCATTACTTGAGCAGTGAACTTCTTCAACAACTCAGGAAGAGCTTTGATGTCTTTAGCTTGAATTGCTTTAACCAAGCTTTTTTCAACAGTTTTTACAGTGCTCTTGCGAGCGTTGTTAACAGCAGTTTTACGAACAGTTTGACGAGCTCTTTTTGCTGCAGACTTATGATTTGCCAAGGGATAACCTCCACAGTAATCTTTTTAAAACGAGAACCAAAGGGATTAACATAGGGTGTCTGATAACGCAAGCGGATTAAAAGAAGATCGCAAAAAGGTCTTTAAAAGGGCCTTTTCCATGGCGACGGGGACCTTAACTAGCCGCATCTTGGGGCTTTTAAGGGACATGGCGCTAGGGGCCCTCTTTGATCGTCACATCACCGATGCGTGGACTGCCGCCTTTCGTTTACCTAATCTTTTTCGCCGCCTTTTTGGTGAAGGCTCCTTATCCGTGAGCTTTATTCCGGTTTTTATCGAGGCACAAGGGAATGACTCTTCAGGTGCTCGCTCCCGCAATCTGATCAACGGCCTTTATACCATCTTTCTGATCGCGTTTGGAGTTTTGGCGCTGTTGGGAATTCTGCGCACCGAAGATGTCTTTCGGCTTCTTGTTAGCGATACGTATGCGATGCATCCGGAAAAGTGGGCACTGACCCTGCGTTTAGGACGTATCATGTTCGGTTTCGTGTTCTTCGTCTGTCTGTACGCGTATTTCATGGCAATTCTGAATGCCCTGGGAAGTTTCGGTCTTCCTGCCGTGGCGGCGGCTCTTCTGAATATTTCAATGTTGTTATTTACTTTTTTGCCGCCCGCGTGGTTCCCACAGATGGGAGATGGTCTGGCCTGGGGAGTTCTGGTCGGAGGCCTCTTGCAAGCCACCTTGCTTTTTGGGGCTCTTCGGTCGCAAGGGTATTTGCCGACTTTTCGTTTTTCCTTTTGGAATCGGGACGTGGCAAAAGTTTTGCGCTACATGCTTCCGGGCTTGGCAGGGATGGGATTGGCGCAGTTTTCGACGCTCGTTAATTTACACTTTGCCAGTGCATTGCCTGAAGGAGCCATTTCATACATCTACTGGGCGGATCGTTTGCTAGAACTGCCCTTGTCGTTGATTTCTGTCAGTCTGGGCGCGGCAGTATTGCCTTCCTTGAGTGAGTTTGCCGCCCGTAAAGAGACGGCCCGCTTCAGGGAAGTTTCTCAGGATAATTTTTCGATGAATCTTTTCTTGGCGTGGCCCGCGTCGCTGGGATTGTTTTTTCTGGCTCAACCAATCGTTGAGGTCCTGTTCTATCGCGGTCACTTTTCCATGCAAGACGTTGTGGCGACGACCGCCGTGTTGAAGGTCTATGCCCTGAGTCTTTTAATCGTTTCATGCAGTCGCGTTCTCATGCCGCTTTATTATGCCAGCCAGAACACGTGGTTTCCGGCGGTGGCCTCGGTGGCGGGGTTGGTGGTGCATGTGCTCCTGGCGCCTTCCCTGATGGCAGGGCAGGGGCTGCAGGGATTGGTCGTGGCGGGTCTTTTAGGGGGCCTGTTGCATATGATTTTACTTTTAGGTGGGTTGTCTTTTTGGAAGCTCTCGTTTGATTGGGACTCACTTTTGCAGTCGATTGTGAAGATGACAGCGGCTGGGGTGGGGATGTCCGTGGTTTTAAAAATTCATTCACTCGTGACTGTGGAAATGACAACAGGGCCGCGAGTGCTGGCCCTGTTTGTGACGATCCTTGGTGCCGCGCTGATTTACTTTGGTATTGCGGCTCTTTTAGGAAGTCCTGAGTTTGCTAAAATCCGTCCGTTGTTCCGACGTGGTTCCTAGTGTCTTCATCGAAAGGAATCGTCTCTTTGCTGGCTGGGGGGGCGGGTTTGCTTTTGACTGCAACTTTCGCGGTTTTCTGAGGCTTGGCTGCCACGTGTTTGGTCACGTGAACGCCTTCGGCAGAGAACGCTTCTCCCAAAATCACCGTATTCAGCTCGACCGTCAGATTTTGTGAAGTGATCGCAAGATTGCTGATCTCACCGCTGGTGGCAGCGATTTCTTCGGCAGAGGCTGCGTTGGACTGCGAAGCCTGATCAAGTTGATTCATGGCTTTGCTGATTTGCTGAATGCCGGTGGTCTGTTCGGCGCTGGCCGTAGCGATCTCGATGTTCAGATCTGAAACTTTTTTGATGGAATTGACGATGTTCGTTAGAACGGTGCCACTGTTGTCGGCAATCTGACTGCCGGCTTCGATTTGGGAAACGGAATCCTTGATAAGACTCGAGATATCCTTCGCAGAGGCGGCACTTCGTTGCGCCAGGGCTCGCACGGCTTCCGCCACCACCGCAAAACCTTTTCCTTGTTCCCCAGCGCGGGCGGCCTCGACGGCCGCATTCAGCGCCAAAAGATTCGTCTGGAAAGCGATATCATCAATCACATGAATGATCTCTTCAATTTTCTTTGAAGATTCCGAGATCTGAGTCATCGAGCGAATCAAATTCTGGATTTCTTTTTCTCCGCTTTCAGCCGACTCACGCGAGCTTGCCGACAGGGCCGCCGCTTGTTTGGCGTTATCAGAATTCATTTTTACCATCGACGTCATTTCTTCCAAAGAGGCCACTGTTTCCTCTAAAGAGGCGGCGGCTTCGGTGGAAGACTGAGACAGGCTATTACCAGCCTCATTGAGTTGTTCTACCGACGTGGCCACCTGAGAGGCGGCCGTTGTTAAACGGTCGGCAATGGAGCTGACGGAGTTGGCGATGCGTGAAGACATCCAAACGATCAAACCAAAAATAACTAATCCCGAGATCAGAGAAATTCCCAAGATGAGGTTGAAAACATTTGTTCTGGTTTCTTTGGCAAGCTTGCTTTCATGGTCGGCGCGGGCATTGTAAATATTTGCGACCTTGTCGTTGAAATCGCGAACCACAGTATTGAGTTCGCCGAATTTTCCGTTAAGCAACTGCTTTGCTTGATTGATCTTTTCCGGTTCCGTCGTTCTTAATAACGTCACAATGTCTCGCATCACAGCAATGAACTGCGGAACGGCATCTTTAACTTGGTCATGAATCGCAGCTTCACCCTCAACAAAACGGGCGTCGGTGTATTTTTTGTAAGAGCTTTCAAATTCGTCGATCCCTTCCGCCGCGGTGTCGAGCTGTTTAGTGCGAACAGCTTCGTTACCCATGGCATCAATGGCGGCCCAGGCTCGATAGCCAAATTTATTTCGTGCCTGGCGCATATCGCCGATGTACGAAAAGTTGGGGATGATCAGGGTGTGTGCATCTTCAAGAAGTGCATTCACTTTATCCAATCCATTAATTGCGACGAAAAAAACGATGGTCGACGCGAGCATCGGAATGAATGCGACGAAAAGAAGACGACCACGTATACCATTGAACCAAGCGGAGATTGTATTTTTGTTCATGAGGGGGCTCCATTAACATGCCTAAGTATCTTGACAGAATTTTAATCGGATTTCGGGGGAACGGAGGGAGTCCAGTTTTACTGATTCTTGATCACCTTCATCATTAAGGGCTCGCGCACAGAACCAACGGGCAGAAATGTAAATTTACTTTTATTGAAAAAGGCGGGGTTTCCTCGACTCAGAGAAAAACCTCCTTAGTAAATAATAAGGAGGCTCACTAAATTTATTTCACTTCCGCAAGGGAGTTATAGCTGTCGCTGATCTTTTGTTGTCTTTCGACTTCTTTGCTCCAGCGCTTCACTTCACCTTGATATCCTTTTTGTTTTGCTTCCCATTCCTTCTGCTCGCTGGCAAGTGAACGTAGGCGCTGATTCACCTGATCGTTTTGTTCTTTCAAATTGCCCGCGCGCGAACTCCAAATTTTCTTTTCTTCCTGAAGCTGATTCATCTGCATTTGGTAATCAGAAACATTGGCCTCGCGTTTTTTCTGATTCTCTTTGATTTTTGCAATCATGGCTTCCAGTTCGGCGATCTTTTGGTTTTCCTGCGCGGTTTTATTTTTTTCTTCATTCATCAGCGCCTGAAGTTCTTTTTCCTGGCCGCTGATTTTCGTCATGGCTTGATTGTTTTCTTCCACCTGCTGAAGAACCTGCTTTTGTTGGCCCTCAACCTGTGACTTGGCCTTATTGACTTCTTGGATATTGCCTTCAACGGTCTTCAGATTCTTTTCATATTCGGTCAAATTGGCTTTGGAGTTGTGCAAATTGGATTTGATACGATCCAAACCATCCTTTGCCGTCGTTTGGGCAAACACGGCCGTACTCAGACTTAGCAAAACACCCACTGTTAAAATTGATTTAGAGAATTTCATCTTGAAAATCCTTTCCTTATTGTTCTGACAATCCAGCGACGCCGCCGTTAGAGCCGTTCTCTTGAGGGCAGACGTTCTTCAAAGAAGAACGATAGTGACCCACTTCGTCTTCCCAGATTTCACCTTTGAATTTCCAGTTCAAACTTTTTTCTTTTTGCACTTTCAACTCGGGACGCTCTTTTTCGTTGATATCTCCACCAGCCATTTGGTAGCGAAGATGTTCACCGGCACCGGAATACAATTCGTATTGCAGCACTTCGTTTTGATCCAAAACTTTGTTCAAGCCCGCCAGCATTTCGTTAAAGCGACCTGAAAGGGCTTGCGAAGCCTGAGCACGAAGAACCGACTTTTCTTTTTCAATGCGCGCGATACCCTGAGCCCTTAAGTTTTTGATCGAGACCCGCGCTTTTTTGGCAATGTGGTACTGGATGCGATAACTTAAAAGCTTTTTCTCGGCTTCTTGAATACCAGCGATGGCACTTTCAGAAGGGGAGTCGCCTTTGATGCCTTTTTTTGCTGAAGCCAAGTCTTTGTTCGCTTCATTCTGTTTTGCGATCAACTCGCGCTCCATTTTAATCAGCGTCAAAGCAATCTTGTTGAAGCGAACGATTTCATCCTCATAAGCATTGATTTGTTTTTGCACGCTCATGTAAGCGGGATGACGGGCTAGCTCTACAATGAAAGAGCGGGGAAGACCATCGACCTCTTTAAGGTCTGAGTTTTTAATCCAGCCTTTGACCGTATCATAATACGCCAAGGTGTCTTTGTGTGTTTTTTGGTAGTCTTCCAATTTCTTTTTCCAAGGAGCATACTTCTTGTTCATCTCGTTCAGCACTTGCACGCCGTCACCATATTGGCACAGATTCAAGTAACCGACGGTACGAACCACATACGACTCTGGCGAAAACGCGTTCTTAAAGAAGTCCGTGTGCAAAGAGAACATGTTCCCTGCGGCACCTTCATAGTCCTCGCCCAAAATTTGTGTCCAAGCGCTTTCGACCATCGCCTGCAACCAAAGAGGATTGGATTTATCGACTTTCAAATATGATTGGAAGGCGTCTTTATAGTCGCCCTTTTGAAACTGGATGCGCGCCAAAGTCAGTGCGGCAACAGAACGAAGCTGCAAAGTTTTGTTGGCATCAGTTGCTGCCATCAGTTTTTCCAACTGAATTGTGGCATCATCCACTTTACCTTGACGGTAATTGAATAAGGCCGTCAAAAGAAGCGAGTCCGGATAAAGAGGGGACTTTTCAGAGATGTACATCAAAGCATCTTCAACCAGGCCTAACTGCCCCTTGTCAGAATAGTGTTTTGCCCGAGTCAGTTGGTACTCTTCATTCTTCGTGACATCGATTTCGTATTTGATCACTAAAGGATCAATCAAGGCGATATCCGATGTTTCCAGAACATTGATATGCTTCACCAAAGCTTCTGTGGCTTTTTGCTGCCACATCTTATCTTTAGTCTCTTGCGCCAACTGAATCATGTACTGCCGGAACTCAGAGTTCAAACCCAAGCCTTTGGCCGTCATCGCATAGTTGTAAAGAGCCTGAATGCGATGTTCAGGATCTTCCATCAACTCGGCAAATAGGCCCATGGCGAGTTCGTATTTCTTTTGGATTTCCAAAAAGATCAAAGCCTGCAAAAGTTTGTAGTCGTTAGGCTGCATATCATCCATTTTGGCCAATTGAACCAAAGGATCTTGAGTCACAGGCTCCATCACGGGATTCAGGATCTTCACATCCGGAATCTTGTTGAAGGCTTCTGCGGAAGTGACGGCTTTAGGAGCAGTCACCACTTCGTTGTAAGGAGCCAGTTGGATTTGCATGACATTTAATGAGTCGCGACGACGAGTTTCCTTCAATTCCAGTTCGCGCGAGGCGGGAAGGCGCAACGGACTTAATACCGAAGCTTGAACTTCACGCTCTTCACCGAGGTCCAAGAGAGGAATGTTTTTAACTTTAAAAACTTCCACTTTCCCTTTGACGACCTTCTTTTGATAAACATCAAAAGTGGGAACAAGGCTTGATTTGACTTTCAGAGTGCTGGCCGGAGCCCGACCTGATTTTTTTACAGTCAGTGCGGGGTCCGCAAAAGCAGTCCCACACACCAGGCTCACAGCAATCGTAATATTTAAAGGCTTAAACATAAATCCCCCACCCATGGAGAAAATTAATGCCAATACGTGATACCCACCATTAAAGAAGTATCGTTCACTACTTTAGAGCCCATATCGCGATTTGGTGCGATCGTGCTGTATTTCATGCGGTCTTCGTTTGTGAACTTATTGATGAAGTCCGCGCGAATGGCGAAGTGCTCGGAAAAGAAAATCTGCTGATTAATACCGATTTGGTAAGTCATGCCATTTTTCTTTTCATCGCCTTCTTCTTTTTTGATGAGATAATCCGTCGTCCCCACACCCAAAGAAATTCCCATGTCGAAATAAATGATGGCTTTATCAACAAAGCTCATTTTCGCATAAAGGGGAACATAAGTGACGGACAACATGGTCGAGGAATCAATGAAGTTGTAGTTCGGAGAAGTTAAGTTGTCTTCTTTGAACTGCTTTGTACTGTCGTTGTCTTCCATGTTCACTTTTTGGTAGCTCACATCAACGCCCCAACGTTCGTTGAAGAAGTAGCCCATTTGGGCTCCCGTGATCGAGCCTTTACCGAACGGGTCGTTGATGGGCACACCACCAGCCAGAGTCAGATAAAATCTGTCGGCTTTGGTGTAGCGACGGTTTTGCACGACGCTGAAATCATCATCCTTCGCTGCCCAGTATTTTTGTTCAAGTTTTTTAATATCTAGTTTATCGCTGCCTCTTTGTTCTGCGTTCGTAGCTGGTTTCGTGTCAGCGCCTTGCTGTGCGAATGCTTGCGATGCAGCCAAGATGATTGTTAAGATTGTTCTCTTCAACATGTATTACCCCCGCCTTAGTTTGTACTCTTGAATAAGAATGGATATGTCACTAGCACGCGAGTTCCCCCCTGTGGATTCGGAAACTTCCATGCGGCAACCCTATTCAATATACATCCCTCAACGGTTGCGTTCTTAAGTGTTGTGTCTCCAATAAGTTGTTGTTCTACGGCGCCAGATGGGCCGATTGTAAACTTCACTGCGACCTTTCCGAATAAATCCGGATTGGCACTTAATTGTCTTTCATAGCAATAAAGGATCTGACCTAGTTTTGATTTGATGTATTGAGCGATCACTTCACGGTCCAAACCGCCGGTGATTTCACCTTCTTCCTCAATCAAACCAACCCCGGCACTGCCGGTTCCGCCAGCGGCTAAGCCGCCCATGCCCGATGCATTTCGGCCTCCGCCTTTACCCGCTGTGGAAATAACAACGCCAGTGCCTGTTCCTTCTTGACCCCAGTCACGACCGGATCTTTCCATGCCTCCGACGGCGGCTAAGGCACGACCGGAAGCACCGCTACCGGCTTTTACGCCATTAGCAAATACGACGTTGCCGCTTTTTGCGGCCTGAGCAGAGACTTTACCGATCAACTGAGAAATACGACCGCCAGTCAGGGATTTCATCATTTTGGAAACCTTGCTTTGGCTACCATTATTCGTCGGCATTTCGGCCTTCGGGCCAGCGGCAGGAGCCGCTTCTTTCACCACAACCTGTTGTTGAGGTGTTTCTGCTTTTTTGCGTTTAGGCTTCAATTCTGTTTTAACAATAATTTTCTGCGCCACTTTCGGTGGAGCTGCTGCTGTTTCAACGGATTGTTGTTTTGGCGCAAAGATGCCGACCGTGACCAGAAAGAACGCCGCACCTAACACGATATAAAGACCGCGCTTGGATTCTTCATCCACCAACTGACTGGCCGTGATGTGGCCCATTTTGGCAGCATCTTCTAAAGAAACTGTTCGTTGGCTGATCTCAAGCTCTTCGACCGTTTGTTTGTGCCATTCTTGAGAAGGCACACAAACAATTGCCGTTGCGTTGATGGCGACAGCAGGCTTGAATTTCTTTTTCATGGGAAGAACTTTGGTTTCAACGACTTTGCCGGCCTGACGGACGATGTAAAGCTGGAACTGTTTGGCGGCGTCACGCTGCTCTTGACCCGCCTTTTCCAGACGCAGATAGAGATCGGCTTCTTTTTTTACGGGCGTGAATTTAAGCTCGCAGTCTTCCAATTGCAAAATTTGTTCTTTATCCAATGACAGGGCGGGGGAGTTTGCACCCACTGCGCTTGTCATAAGATCCATATTGACATACCACCACTGGTTGTCACGGTACTCGAAAACACCTTGAATGCCCCGTGTGCCGGGAGCAATTGAAATCACATCCGCCAAGCGGGATGAACCGAAGGTGTGAGTTGTATTGTTTGAGCGCAGCTTCCAAGTTTTTGCCGTCCCATTTTTAAGGGACTGACGTACAATCAACGTGAGCATGTAACACCTCTGAATTAGTTATTCAAATAGAGAGCGGATTCACGAATGCGGCCATCCATATCTTTTTGCACATCGTAAAGAGGCATAAATTTAATACCTCTTTTTTGCACAAGATAGGCCCCATCTGGGTTACGAATCGTTCCCTTGAGGTTCATCTCACCGAAATTGACTTCCTGGACTTTACGGACTGTTCTTTGTTTGGCCAAAGCAGTCACTGATCCCAAGAGAATGAAAGCGATCATCGCCGTGATGATAGTTTTCACTTGTACCCTCCATACTACAAGTCTCCCGAGATAACGTGCTGACCGACTTTGTTTTGTGTTTTCAAATATTGTATTTTCTTACCTAACCAGTCTCTCATATCCATTTTCTGACTGGCTTTAAAAGCTCTTTCATAAGAATCCAACGCGAGCGTCGGACTCTGTTTGTAGGTCTCGAAGATATGTGCTTGCTGCAACAAGAAGTCTGCGTTGTCTTTCTTAAAGCTCAGCAGATCTTTCAAAGTGCTGAGAGCTTTATCGACTTCGCCCTTCTGAGCGTAAGACTCACTCATCAAGGTTCCCACGTTTAAAGTATACAACTGTTCTTTGTTCAGAGAAGAAAATTTTTCGATTGCTCTCGTAAAATCTCCCTCTGAGAACGCCTTCACTCCAGCGAAAGTTTGCATTTCTGTTGAAGGCATTTGCATGTCTAAAACTTTTTCGAAAAATGGCATTGCTTCATTCAGGCCATCCGCCTTGTAAATCAAGCGGGCTTTTTGGTACACGAACGGAGAAACCTCTGGTTGTGCCTTCATAGCCGCTTCAATCATCCACAAGGCCTTGCTATCAAAGCCCTTGCCCTCAGCGCCCAGGCTTGCATAGAACAAGCCCAACGCGCGGGTGTCCTTGTTTTTCGCAAGCTCTAGACCGAGTTTTTCGACCATTTCGTACTGTCTAGAAGAATAACAATTTCCAGCAACTTCCAGCGGATTCAAGTTTTGCAATTGCGCCGTCATGATGGCCGAGCGATTGCAATTTTTCGTTTTGGAAATATCATAACGAGACACTTTTCCAATGGTCATATCCATGGACGCGGGTAGGAAGGCCGTCATTTTGCTGGCCTCTGGATATTGCGCCATAGGTGTGACGGTCTGATCCACGCGCAGACTTGCATAAGAGCGTTCACTTTCTGTGGTCTGGCCTTTGGATGCCGCCAGAACTTTCAGTTTCGCCTCGTTTTCGTTTTTCTTTTCCTGAATCGGCGCAGTTAACTTCGCGATCTCCGCACGAAGGGCTTCCTGGTCGGCGGGGGACAGAGATGCGGGTAAAGGCATTGTCGTTAAGCTATCAATGAAGTTCGCATAACAACGGTCGATACCACGCATGGCTTCCAGCTGTTGATAAGGATCTTTGGACATTTTCAACGTCGTGAAATAAGCGGTGTGGGCTTTGTCCAATTTTTCCGTCTTCATGGAAAGAACCAACGCAAATTTTTCTTCGCGGGCCTTCACACTTTGCGCCACGAGCTCTTTTTCCAGAACCCGAGCTTGGATCAGGCGAGCTTCCGCGCGCACTTCCGCAGGAACGTCGCGGCCGTTGGCTTTCATGGAAAGCTCAAATGCGGCTGTTGTCTTGCCGGAGTCAAGCAGAGCCTTCGCGCGATCAATCATGATTTCGGTTGTAAAAGGCTCGATGCCTTTAGCCATGATTTGGTTTTGTAACTTCTCGTACTCAGCGCCGCGGTTTTCGCCTTTATAGGAATCCAAAAGCTTTCCGTAAATGCGGCTCAATGTTTTATTATCTGCGGCTGCCAAGATACCGTTATAGGCGGCGCGAGCCTCTTTCATCTTCTTTTCCAGAAGGTAGATATCAGCGGCCAGCTCCAGGTGAGTGTTACGGCCCTTCTTGTCCAGATCCGCGATTTTCACCAAGGTCTCGGCTGATTTTGAAATCTGACCGACATCTGCATATGCTTTTGCGGCTTCCTTCAAAGCATCCAGATTGCGTTTGTCATTAGGATACTTATCCACGAATTTTTGCGACAATTCAGCCGCTTCAAAAACCTTTCCTTCCGCATACAGAAGGCTGAGGGCCTGCCACAAGGCATCTTGAGAAAGTTTTGAGGATTCATGTTCTTTGGCGAAGGCAATCAGCTTTTGCGATGCCTGATCTTTGTCTCCGGTTTTTGCGAATTCCTGAATCTCAGTGAAGTGAGCCTCTTCCATGATTTTATTCATGTTCTTCTTGCGGTCTTCGTCGCCGGTTGAGCTCATGACTTGCTTCGAGAAATTTTTGATTCCCGCATAGTCTTTGCGGATGTTTAACATATCCAAGATCAAGTCTTCGGATTTCTTTTTAATATCCGCGTTCTCAGTGCCTTTAAGCTGAGCCAAAGGCTTCAACCATTTTTCAGCTTCTGGGTAGTTGCTTTCTTCGTACGCGATATGGCCCACTTTGAATTTAACCAAAGTAGCAAATTTCCCCGTGGGATGTTTCGCCAAATAATTGGCAGCCAGCTCTTTGCGTTCTGCCTCTTTCAAAGGATCTTTGCCTTTTTCGATCGACTTTTCTTTGGCGTAAAGGGTTGCGTAATTCGCGTCATGGCGCATTGTTTCGTCAGTGGCTTTATCACCGACCATTTTGTACTGAGTGCTGGCTTCGTCAAATCTGTTCAATTGGAACAGAAGCTCGGCGTAAGCAAAACGCGTTTTTAAGTCCGGTTTGTTCGGGTCTTCGTTATCCAACATCAATTTGAACAAACGCAAAGTCAAATCCGAGAACTCGGCATTTTGTTTGTTCTTAAGCCAGATCTCCCACCATTTTTTGGCCATTTCCAGACTTGTCGTGCGGAAGGCGGTGTCACAGGATTCTTTGGCGATGTCGGCTTTTTGTAGATTTCTCCAGGTTGAATCGCGACGGCACAGATCGCTGGCCATTTGCATGTGATCAATAACGAGGTCACGTTTCTTAAGATCTTCGTTGGCATCCACCAAATAAAGGTGCGCGCGGACGACTTCAGGCCCTGAAGGGCGTTTGTCGATGTATTCACCTAAGAAAATATTCATCTCTTTTTGGCGGCTGTGCGACTCATAAAGTTTCGCTAGATCAATCATTGATTGACCCATTTCATCTTCCGTCGTGAGGTCTTCAAAGAAAGTATAAAGTTTATTAGCAGGGTAGGAGTCACCGATAAAAACAGTCAAATCGCGAAGGGCTTCGCGACGCAGATTGTGTTTGTTTGTTGGGACTTCACCATCTTGCAGAGGCGGATTTGTTCTTACAACTTCGACAAGTTTTTTGATGCCGTTGTCACTATCACGAAGGTTGTAATAAGTCCAAGCGGCCTTATACATCCCGTAAGAGTAAACGCGGCTATTGGGGAATTTCTCTACTTTTAGAAAGTGTTCAAGAGCTTCTTTGAATTTTCCCTGGTCATAAAGAAGCTCACCGACTGCCAAAGTTCCGTCGGCAATCAAGGGGGATTTCGGGAAGCGAGTTAAAAGCTTCTCGTAAAGAAATTGTGATTGTTTGTATTGAGCGACCTGTTGGTTGGCAAACGCATTGTTGAAAAGGACGGCATCCATTTGTTTGAAGCCCGGGAAATCCAGTTCAATTTTCGTATAGATTTTAATAGCTCTTTTGACCGCCTCCGCGCCTTTTTCATTGGCGACCGGGAACGGCGAAAGTTTCGCCAGGGGCGTGTCCTGGTGAAGGTCAAAGAAACGGCCTGATTTTGAACGGCGCATGTAAAGTTCGGCCAGGCGATACCAAAGATCCGCTTCCTCTTTGGAGCCTTTTTTCTTTTTAATAATACCTTGCAGTGACTCAATAGCCTTGTTTTCAGAGCGCGTGATCATGATCTCGCTGCTGAACGCCTTTTTCTCGTTTTCTGTTTCGTTATTGCCGTTTAAACGCACTTCGGGCAAAAGGCCCTTGGCATTTTTATCTGCAGCGAAGCAGTACATTGAAAAAAGATGAAATGCCAGAAGTAGAACTGCTGTACGCATCATAAACTTACTCTCCAACTAAGGTGACAAGTTTCAACTGAGGAAAGCCCGCCATAGAAGCTGTGTACATCACCTTGCGCAAAGTTGCGTAGGGGAGTTCCTTATCCGCTTGAAGAAGAATGCGCCCTTCTTTAATGAAAGCTTTGTCTTTTTCAGAATCGGATTTGGCAAGGCGGTCTAACTCTTGGAAAAGAGGTTTAATAAAATTTGTATCCCTATCTTCAAGGTCTTGGGGCAGGAAATCCGCATTCTTCACGTCTGCGATTTTCGTCTGGTCAATTTTCAATGCTTCGCGGGACAAAGAGATCTTAATTGCATCTGTCGCATTGACCATCGACGCCGAAGACGGCAGACGCAAAGAGCTGTCAGGGGTTATTTGCACTTCCGCAGTTGAATAGGTTTGCAATAGAAACACCAGCATGATTGTGAACATGTCCGTCATGGAGGTGATATTCAAAGTGAAAGTTGAATTTTTACTAGTAGGCAATTCATATCTACGTCGGCGTGACATGGCTTAGCCCTCCATCATGTTGGCGAAGACGATTTCTGGAAACATGTAGTTTGTTTCCACGTTTTTACCTTGCTTGGTATCAAACACGGGAAATTTGACGCTGTTGTCACGCGCCTGACGGGCGGCATCCATTACTTTGACGATCTCATCATAGGGAACTTTGCCGTCAGGATTCAGTTCCAGTTTAAAGATGTCAGGATGAGCTTTCTTCACTGCGACAAGTTTGGCATGAAGTGTTTCGAAGTCGTAAGCGCCGTTTTTAAGCGGAATAGTCTCGACTTTGTCCTGGCCCTTTTCTGTGACCACGATGTTGATACCCGTTGTCTCAACTTCAATAGCGATATTTGTCGGAGTGGGTTTTTGCTCCTGACGTTGGATGGCTTCGTTGACCACTTGAGGAAGTTCCGATTCAATCACCATCATTTGTACGAAGGCTGAAGAAACCAGAAGAACCGGTACAAGCTTAACCATCACGGCCAGAAGCGGAGCCAAGTCCAGCTCGAACTCACTGTTATGATTGATTTTAATCTTACGCATGCGTCTCATAAATTATCCCATCCTTGAAAAGGTCCACCGCGCCGGGAAAAGGTTTCCGTTAGGAAACCTTTGTACCTGGGCTAGGAGGAGTCGCCATCGGTGCCGTTACGTGATCGGGGAACACGTTTTGGCGAGTGAGGTTCGGGATGTGAGCGCTGGTAAGTAGCTCAGTCAGCTTAGAGCACTTCTCTGACATTTGCTCGATCAATTGGTTTTGACGGGCAGTTAAGAAAGAGAAGAACACCATCGCTGGGATCGCCACCGCCAGACCCAAAGCCGTTGTATACATCGATACCGAGATACCGTGTGCTAATAAAGCTTGTTTTTGTGCAGGGTCGGCTGTTGCCACCGCTTGGAACGAAAGGATCAGACCGTGGATCGTACCCAAAAGACCAAGAAGAGTCGCCACGTTGGCTAACATCGAAAGATAGTGCAG
Source organism: Bdellovibrio sp. ArHS (assembly GCF_000786105.1). Classification (NCBI taxonomy): domain Bacteria; kingdom Pseudomonadati; phylum Bdellovibrionota; class Bdellovibrionia; order Bdellovibrionales; family Pseudobdellovibrionaceae; genus Bdellovibrio; species Bdellovibrio sp. ArHS. The sequence goes on along the minus strand of NZ_JTEV01000021.1, from coordinate 130,852 downwards.
ACGTTTGGTGTACAACGGAATATTCTCGCTCAACGCAATGTCATGCGCCTGGAAAATAGTGTCGTCATCACGATCGGCTTTTTCGATGATGGTTTTGAATGCCTTCGCCAGAGGTTTACTTTCAAGTTGTGCACAAAGAAGTAAAGCTTCATCAAGTTTTTTAGCCAGGATCATGTTCTGGATTTTACCCATGAATTCTTCAACGTTCATGCCGTACTCTTTGTAAAGAGCGCGTGCGCGTTCCGCCACAAGAACCAAAGAACCGATACCGACTACTAGAATACACCAGCCGACGAAGCCGGAATCATTCATGAACTTTAAGAATGCCATCATTTGTTTCCTCCTTGGAAACGCCACCGCGTGTCCATTTTGTTAACTGCGCCATGCCCTGATCTTGCACTTGGAGGAAACGAACTGCATAATGCAAACCAGATTTTACGTTAAGTCTTTGTTTGGAGTAGTTCTTGCGAACGATCTCGCAAAGCACATTGAATGTCTGAGGGTTGTTCTCAGAAACTCTGAAATTGATCATGATTTTCTGACCGAGTTGAAGCAAGGGATCATTCAAAAGAACCAAGGCTCCGTTTTCGCTCACACTAAGAGTGTTGCCGTCAAAAAATGTATGATCATCGTGAGCGTAAACCGGAGTGACCAGGTCTACGCGTGGAAATTTACGCTCTTTGAATGCGCCGGAAAGGTGATCTTTAGTCTCGATCAGGCGGCAAAGGCGGTCTTTGGAAAACTCCTGAAGGTCTCCCACGAGAGTCCAATTTTCCATGTGCGGAGCCCAGACATAGTTATAGTCGAAAAGCTCGCCATTTTGGATCATCGTGATCAGGGATTTATATTCGTAGGGACCATATTTCATTTCCCCACGAAGAATGTACCACTGAACTGTATTCGTTGCTGTTTGTACCCCACCCATACAAATAACCCCTTACAGTTTGATCGACTTCGGATAGTAGTCGATCTGAATGTTGGCGTTCGCGCCCGGAACCGAAGTTCCGTGGAAAGTGATTGTTAGATCACTGGCGTTGTACGTCCAGCCATTGGTTGCGTCGTTGTTCACTGTCACACCATCGACAGTAACTTTGATTGTATCTACTTGAGGCTCACGGTTTAACTTAAACACCGCTGACAGCTGGATAATGGAATCAGAGATCAGTTCTAGCGTGTCGCCGAAGTTGGAACACAAAGAACCTTTCACTCCCCCAGTTAAATCCGCAAGCTGTGGCAAGCGGGTTGAAATCTTGCGCTGGAAACCGTCTGTAGAAAGCTGTGTTTTACAAGCGGCGTCCGGAACCGAAATCACACTGACAGAATAGTTTTTACCGTTCGCGGCGACATTCGTAAATCCATCCAGGAAGTCGACGTAGCTTTGCACGGTGTAGTTTTTAGAAGCGTCTTCGAAGGCTGATTCTGAAGAGCCCGAAAAATCTTCTTCGTCACTCACGATGATCACGGCTAAGAAGGCTTCGCTGCGGCGAAAGTTTACATTGAAAGGCTCTAGCAGGGATTGCTTAAAGCTTTCGAAAGCTCTTTCGTCGCCGTTACCAAGCGTTCCTTGCTTGATGTTTGTTGAAAACACGTTGCTGAGATTTGCAGTTTGTTTGTCCATCACAAACACGCCGGAAGACGTTGTGACATAGTTGCCTGGAGACGTTTCAAGTCTCGCACCGTCCCTGATGCGAGCTTTAACGCTATCGGAATGAAATTGTTTTTCCCAAGCGTCGGTTGTGGTCACGGCCATGTGGAAATCATAGTTGTATTGGTTAAAACGATTGATGAACGATTGGAAATTCGAAGCAAGGTTGTTTTGCGATGTTTCCATAGAGCCGGAGTTGTCGATCACCCAAAGGATGTCGATCTTCTTGGGAATGAATACGGCTTGCTGTTTGTAGTCAGCGCCATCTTTCAACAGCGAGAAGGAGTCTGTGCCCTTATTACAGCCAGCCAACATTGCCACAGCTGAAGCCATCATAATTGCTTTGCGTGCGACTTGATTATACATACGGTTATGCCCTCCTGAGCCCCACCATTGCTTCGTTGAAACCAGTTTCGTTGAAAACAACCCGAAACTGAAATTTGACATAACTCGGTGATTTTGTTTTTTATTTTTTCGGGCGTCTAGTCCTGAGACATTGTAAGTGTCGAGAATTATTGACTTCAAAAAAATCTGACACAGAAAGAAAATATTTCTGGCGTAAAACCTTTGGACAGTTTGCGAGGGATTCCCAATTTGGCAGCGGGTTAAGTAGGCGATTTTTTGGGAATTGCGGGTGGAGTGAAGAACTAATTGACGACCACGAGAGCCGCGCGGGGAGAGGGTTTGATCGGGTTCGGCAACAAGTTGTGTCCGAAAACCGTTTGTAAGAATGCGCAGGCTGGTTAATAAATTGAAGACGTGTTGGGAATTGTTTTGCAGGGCCATCTCGATGAGGTGTCTATGGCCATGTCAAAATCAACGCGGGAACTTGATGCGAAAATTAAATCCCTGTCGGGCAATGAGCGAACTTTGTTAAAGATCGTCATTCTGACAATTGCCGAAATCGACGGCTGTCGAAGCTACCAAGAAATGGGGTACGCCAATATTTTCGACTATCTGACGAAAGAGGTGGGTTATAGTGAAGGCAGTGCGCAACGACGGATTGATGCCGCAAGGTTGATTCGCGAAATCCCTGAAGCTGCTGAACTCATCGAGTCCGGAGAAATCAAATTGAATCAAGTGTCGATGCTTCAGAAGGCGTCCCGGGAGCTTATGGGAGAACGTAATATTAAAATTCCCGCATCGGATAAAAAAGAGCTTTTGACTCACATAATGAATCGCAGTCACAGTGAAACCCAGCGCGAAATCGCCTCATTTTTTGATTTGCCTATTGTTCAAGAAGCAAGAAGCCATACGCAGGCGGATGAGAGTGTTCGCATCGAATTTACTTTGAGCAAAAGGCAGTATGAGAAGTTAAAGCAAGCGCAAGGTCTTCTGGCGCATTCTTTATCTACAAATGATATCCCACGCTTTATAGAAGCCATGTGCGATAAGGTCATCTCGCAGAAAACAAAGGCTGGAGCGTCGGGCGAAATCGCCGCAAATTCAACAGAAGGAAAAGTTAGCAACGAAGGTTCCACCGCCACGGTGGCGGTAAGCAGTCGCGTTAGAAAAATGATGCTCGCAAAGCAACCCTGCTGTCAGTTTAAGATTCCATCTACGGGAAAAATATGCGGAAGCACTTGGCTTCTTCAAGTCGATCACATTCAGCCTCGCTGGAGTGGGGGAGATAACTCGATGGAAAATCTTCAGGTTCTGTGTGCCCAACATAACAAGTTGAAATATCGATTGGAAGCGGGACGGCGGTTTAGATAGGGGATGGATTTTTATAAGTTCTGAAGAAGAACTAAGCTTTCTTCTTCAGAACTTCCTTGGCCTTTATCCAATATCGATCTTTGTCATCCATGCTCAAAGAGCCCCAGTCAACGCCATCGGCGGCGGCCTGCTCAATCATTTTATTAAACCGAGTTTCAAATTTCACGTTTCCGCGGCGAAGGATTTGTTCTGGATCAAGATCCAAATGTCGACTTAGCTGTGCTAAAGAAAACAAAACATCTCCGAGTTCCGCTTGGACGTGTTCGTCGGTGCCTTCTTCAATGGCTTCGCGAAGTTCCGTGAATTCTTCTTCAACTTTATTCATCGCGCCTTCGGCATCTTCCCAGTCAAACTGCAGCTTCTCAGTGCGTTTGCCAATTTTGTAAGCGCGTTGCAAAGCGGGAAGAGGAGGCACATTCAAAGCATAAGGCGAAGCTGAAGGTTCAGAACCTCCCGAGGCCGCTAGTGCTGCCGCTTTTTCTGCCTTCTTGATGTCCTCCCAGTTGCGCTTCACCTCTTCAGAGTCCGCCACCGACACACCGGCAAAGACGTGAGGGTGTCTTCGCACAAGTTTTTCTGAAATTCCCTCAATAACGTCGGCTAAAGTAAATGCTCCTCGCTCAGAGGCCAACTGTGTGTGTAGAATCACCTGAAACAGGACGTCGCCAAGCTCCTCTTTGATTTTAAAGTCTTTGGCAGGGTTATTGGGGGCCTCTAAAACCTCTACCAACTCATGCGTCTCTTCAATTGCGTACTGAGTCAAAGACTCGTGTGTCTGTTCTTTGTCCCAAGGGCAACCGTCGGGGCCGCGTAGACGCGCTACGATCTCGACTAAGGACTCAATTTGACGTAAGTTAGTGGGAATTGCAGCCATAAGGAGCCTCGACTTTCTGATGGAATCTCTTCATAGCTAGCACAATTACACAGTGATTTCGACAATTTTCGTAAAACAGGATACGGTAGAAAACTGGATATGCAGCGAGGTAAGCAAACTAAAAAAGGCGAGAGTCCTGCGACTCGAGTCAACTATGAGGATCACAGTCTTAAGTTCTTAGACTGGGTGGATTCCATTGGCCTTGAAAAGACTTTCTTCGGTCGCATGGTGCAAATCATGGAAGAGAAGTTCTTTATCCGTCGTGCAGCGCTGATTTTCCTCTACTGTGTTCTTCTTTCCTACACGATTTTTTATCAGTTGGATGTCCCTTATAACTTCAATGTCGGCGATGTCGCGAAATTCGATGTGGTTTCTCCTATCGGATTTGAAATGACAGATGAAGTGACGACCGAAGAAAAGCGCTTTAAAGCGGAATACTCGGTGCCTATCGTTTACGACTTCGACACCAGCGTCTTTGAGCGGGTTTCCGTTAATCTGATTCACTCCTTCAGAAGCATGCGTGCTTATTATCGCGAGACCAAGTGGTCTTCGTCTCCGGCAGAGCATCGACGCCAGGTGAAAGAGTTCTTCCAACATAAGAAGCAGTTTGAAAAAGAACTCGGCGTCGTGGTTTCGGATTTTATGTTCGAATGGCTGGTGGACCTGAAGTTCACGCCCAGAATCGAAGCTGTTATCATCCGCAATCTGGAAAGCTGGTATGATAAAAAAATCGCCGAGGCGCCGGATCGATTTATCCCCGCGAATCAGGCCAATGTGCTTGCGCGGGTCGTTCATAAAAACAATCTGGGTAAAGAGTTCCCGATTGCGCGTGAAGAAATTCAGGATCTGCAGGCGCCAGAGAATTTTGAATTCGATGCCAAAAAGGACCTGAATAGATTTTCTGAAAGCGACCAGGCGAATTTATTGTATTTCGCCCGTTCTTTGTTGGTTCCAAACCTGACACTGAACAAGCAGGAAACGGCGTCGCGCCGACAAGCGGCACGGGATGCGGTGATTCCAGTGACGATCACAATCAAAAAGAATCAAGCGATTATCTCGCAAGGCGCCGTGATTCAGCCTTTTCAAATGGCGGTGATCAAACAGATTGAAAACATCCGCGCGGATAAACGCAAAGACATCATGGCGCTTTCCATGGCGCTGATGCTTTCCGTTGCGATTTTGGTTTTCTTCTCGTACTTAAAACGTTTCACCATGAACAAGATCCGCATCGAGTTTAAAGATGTCACAGTGATGATGTTGATTGCCTTTGGCGCGATCCTTTTTACCAAGGTCTATATGTTCATCACAGACGCCGCGTTCGCTTCCAAGATGGGGCATATTATTCCGCCGTCGATCTTTTTGTACGCGGCCCCGGTGGCGGCGGGCCCGATGTTGGTGGGTCTGTTGATCACTTATGGCGAAATCGTGTGGCTTTTTACCGCATTCCTTTCTGTCTGCCTGGGGATCATGGTGGACTATAATTATAGTTTCATGTTCGTGAGTTTGGTGGGCGGAATCGCCGCAGCTCGGGGCGTGTTCAATTGTAAAACCCGCAATGATATTTACTTCGCGGGTGTCAGAACGGGAGTTGTGAATGCGTTAATGATCGCCTTCATTCTGACAATGACGAAGTTCGATCAAGAAGGGGGCTTGAAAGAAATTCTGCTTTCGATCCCTGCAGGATTTTTGGGCGGTATTTTCAGCGCCTTGGTGACCATGATGTTCATTCCTCTTTTGGAGTCGGTCTTCAATTACACCACGGATGTAAAGCTTTTAGAGCTTAGTAATCTGAACCATCCGCTTTTGAAAGAAATGATTGTCAAGGCTCCCGGAACTTATCACCACTCCATGATGGTGGGGTCGATGGTGGAAGCTGCGGCAGAAGAAATCGGCGCCAACCCGCTTCTGGGTAAGGTGATGTGCTACTATCATGATATCGGTAAGATGGAGCACGCCAATTATTTTATCGAAAACCAGAAGCCCGGCCATAATCCTCACGATCATATTTCTCCGTTCATGAGTAAAACCCTGCTTATTGCGCACGTGAAAGACGGTATTGAGATGGGAATGGCTTACAAGCTAGGAAAACCCATCCTGGACGGGATCGTCCAGCATCACGGAACGACCTTGATTTCGTATTTCTATAATAAAGCTCTGGACCTGAAAAAAGAAGACGATCCTGAAATCAGTGATCAGGATTTCCGCTACCCGGGACCGAAACCGCAGTTTCGTGAATCCGCTCTTTGTATGCTCGCGGATAGTATCGAGGCGGCCGCGCGCTCTTTGGATGAGCCGACACCGGCACGTCTGCAGAATATTGTGAGAAACATCATTCAAAGAAAATTCTCGGACGCGCAATTGGATGAGTGTAATTTGACCTTAAAGGATATTTCCAAAGTTGAGGCGGCCTTCGTTCGTATTCTTCTTGGAATTTATCATCAGCGCATTGATTATCCACGCAGCGCGGGTGGGGGATTGGGCGAAACCAATGCAAGTTCTGATCGTTAACGAATCCAAACACGCCGTTCCCCGTAAATTCATCGCACGGTGGATGCAAGATCTTGAGCGCGAGCTTAAAAAACGTCGTGTCTTGAAGGCAAGTCACGCGCAAAAAGAACTCACTTTGGTTTTTTTAGATAAGGGGCCCGCGAAGAAAATCAATTACGAATTTCGCGGGAAGGATTACGCCACGGACGTTCTCAGTTTTGACTCGATGGAGCCGACTTCTTTTGGGGAGTTGGTGATGTGTCCTGAGGTCCTAAAGAAACAGGCTCGGGAGCACGGGCTGAGCTTTCAACATGAATTGGGTTACATGCTTTTACACGGAGTCTTGCATCTGTTGGGTTATGATCATGAAACCAACGAAAAGGATGCCAAGGAAATGTTGGACCTCCAAGACGCTGTTTTCGAAAGGCTTTTGAAAAATCTTTCCGCCTAAAAGGCCGCCAGCTCTTCTATATTGATGCTCAAGATCAAAAAATCACGAAACACTTTAAAAGCGACAGTTTTCGCACCTGAAGTTGATCAAGTTTTAAGCGAATCACAGCTGAGTTCATACGAGAGGCCTCTATAGCGCCGTCATTTCGCAAACGGTCGCAATGCATCCACTTGGCATCGAGATTGTAATAGGGAGTCAGTGTTCCCCTTGTCGCCTCCGAGAGCTTTCCCCTCCCTGCTCAAGGAGGCGTTTTTCTTGACAGACTAGGTCCCACGGATACACTGGGGCCTATGTCTATCGTTACTGAATCATCGGAAATCAAAAGCAGAATTGGTGCTCTCGAAAGTTTCTCCACGGAACTTCGGGGGTATCTTTGACTTAGATAAAAAGAAAAAGCGCCTGGATGAACTGGCTATTCAAGCCGAAAATCCCTCGTTATGGGAAAAGCCTGCAGAAATGCAAAAACTCAATAAAGAAAAAACTCTGCTGGAAAGAGCCGTCGGCGAGTTCGATTCTTTTGCAAATCGTCTGAGCGATGCCAAGGTTCTTCTGGAAATGGCGATGGAAGCTCAAGATGAAGGCAGTTTTAGCGAAGTAAAATCAGAAGTGACCTCCTTAGAGAAATATGGGCAGGATTTGGAACTCAAACGAGTTCTTAACGGCGAATTGGATGCCAATAGTGCTTACCTGTCCATCAACTCGGGGGCGGGTGGTACCGAATCTTGTGACTGGGCCGAAATGCTTTTGCGCATGTACACGCGTTATGCCGATAAGCATGGCTACAAGGTCAGCGTTGTCGAAATGACAGAGGGTGAGGGCGCCGGAATTAAATCCTGCACCTTGCTAGTAGAGGGACCTTACGCCTACGGTTATTTGAAGGCCGAATCCGGAGTGCATCGCCTTGTGCGTATTTCTCCGTTTGATTCCAATGCCCGCAGACACACTTCTTTTGCCTCGGTTTTTGCGTGGGCAGAGGTGGACGACGATATCAATATCGAAATTCGTCCCGAAGATATTCGCGTCGAGACCTTCCGTTCCAGTGGTGCGGGTGGGCAGCACGTCAATAAAACAGACTCTGCGGTCCGTATGTATCACACGCCGACCGGCATCGTTGTTTCCTGTCAGATGGAGCGCTCACAAATCCAAAATAGAGAAAAGGCGATGAAGATGTTGAAAGCCCGCCTTTATGAATTGGAAGTTGAAAAGCGCAACGCGGAAAAAGATGCAATGAACTCCCAGAAAAAAGCCAATGAGTGGGGCTCGCAGATTCGCTCATACGTGATGCATCCTTATCAAATGGTAAAAGATCACCGAACTGATTTTGAAACTAATCAGGTGGATGATGTGATGGACGGTGATTTGGATGGCTTTATTATGGCCTTTTTAAAGTCACAGATCACCACCGAGGCGAAACCTCAGTGAATAAATCCTTGATGTGGATTGCATGGCGATTGCTGATTTCCCGAAAGACTCTTTTCGGGGGCTCGGCACCTTTGTCGCTCTTGGGATTGATTCTGGGTGTGGCCGCTTTGGTGGCCTCGATGGCCGTGATGAGCGGATTTGAATCCACTCTGAAACATGCCATGGCCGATGTCTCTGGTCATGCTCAGGTGGTTAAACGATCGCGTTTTCCCGACGATTACAAAGAGCTTGAAGAGCGCATTCGTAAAGCTGAGCCCACGTTAGTGGGCGCGTCCCGATTTGTTTTTATTGAAGCCGTTTTAGCGCATCAGGGAAAGATTTCGGGCATTCTGATTCAAGGCGTGGACACCCAAGAGGTTTCTAAAGTTCTCAACTTCAACAAACGTGTGATGAGTGGATCTGCGGATCTGACCTCGTCATCTTCGTCGGAAGTCCCGTTCGCCTTGATGGGCAAGGGCTTGGCGGCGAAGATGAATTTAAAGGTAGGCGACAGATTTCGCGTGGTGGTTCCGGTGGCTGATACTGTCGATCCGTCAAAATTTCAACGTCGCGTAGGCGAGTTTCAACTGCACGGAATTTTGGATTTAGGAAAGTACGATTGGAACGAGCGCTTCATACTCAGTGATTTGCAAGCCACGCAAAAACTTGCTGATATCGGAGATCGTTACTCAGGCTTGCTTTTGCGTTTTCAAGATGTGGACTATGCCCGCCAGGCGGCCTTCAATCTCAGTCATGTGTTGGGATCTCCATACTGGGTGCGCGATTGGCGGGATTCTAATGAGAATCTTTTCGAGGCCGTGAGCGTGGAACGTCCCGGAATTTTCTTCGTTGTTCTGATTATCACCTTGGTGGCGGCGTTCAATGTCTCTTCTACTCTTTTAGTGAATGTGGTTCGTCGCTATAAAGATATCGCGATTCTAAAAACAGTGGGCCTATCCCGCAAAGACATCGTCAAAATTTTCGCTTTCCAGGGTTTGCTCATGGGGGCGATCGGTATTTTCTTTGGCTTTATCCTGGGATTCATTCTATGTCTTCTCTTTAATTTTGCCCAAAGCCGATTGGGGCTGATCGCTGGGGAAGTGTATCGTCTGGATTCCATCGATGTGAACATTCGCTTGGTCGACTCTATCGCCATTATTGTGGCGACTTTAGTAATCTGTTTCATCGCCACCTTAGCTCCTGCGCGGCGGGGCGGGCGGCTGAACCCCGTGGAAGGGCTTCGCAATGAATGACACTCAAGTTTTTTTGAAAGCCACAGATATTCACAAGTCCTATACCCAAGGAACCGGGGAACTTGAAATCCTTCGCGGCATCAGTCTGGAAATCAAAGAGGGCGAAGCGCTGGCGATTCTGGGATCTTCAGGAGCGGGTAAGAGCACTCTGTTGCAGATCATGGGGACCTTAGATCGTCCGAACAAGGGCGAGCTGATTTGCGAAGGGCGCGATCTTTTGGCGATGGATGATGAAGAGCTGTCGCGCTTTCGCAATTCTGAAATGGGCTTTGTATTTCAGTTTCATCACTTGTTAGGTGAATTCACGGCTTTGGAAAATATCATGATTCCCTGTCGTGTCGCGGGCGAATCGCCGAAGCAGGCGCGCGAGAAGGCTTTGCATCTTTTAGATTTTATGGGGCTTTCTGAGCGCCGCGAACACTATCCGAATCAACTTTCTGGTGGAGAGTTGCAGCGTGTGGCCATCGCGCGCGCCTTGGTGCGACACCCGAAGATTTTATTCGCTGATGAGCCCACGGGAAATTTAGATTCTCAGACAAGTGGTAAGATCCAAGAGTTGTTCTTTCGACTCAAAGAAGAGATGAAGCTCGCCTTGGTCGTCGTCACTCACGATCTGACGTTTGCAACGAAGTTCCCTAAGGTGTACCGAATGAAAGATGGCGTCTGGATCTAGCGACTCTTTTTTTTGCTCTACGCAGCATCATTTAAGCTTCCCATTGGGTAAAAAAGCGGCAGGCGCTTGCGCGCGCGGCGCGTCTTCTTTGACAGGACCTTGGTCTTAAGTTACGATTCCCCAATAAATTTGTAAGTATGCAGAAATCTTATAGATTTTTGAAAATCGCGCTGCGGGGAATGAACTTTGAGTAAGCTTCTTTGTGTCTTGTTAATTACTTCTTTATTTTCGATGGGTTGGGCTGCTCCCGCCAAGAAGAAAACCGCTAAAAACTCGAAGGCGTCTGTACAAGCGGCGGCGCCGGTGCCATCGGGCTTGGTGATCAAAAACATCGAGGTCGCGGGAAATCGTAAAATTGAAAAAGATGCGATTCTAACCAAGATCACTTCTAAGGTGGGTGCCGAGTATTCTGCGCAAAGCATTCGCGATGATGTGGAAGCGTTGTTTAAGCTGGGATTCTTTAACGACATTGAAGTCAGTCGTCAGGTGACCGGCAAAGATGTTGTTTTGACTTACAAAGTTCTTGAGAAGCCTTCCATTGTGGAAATCACTTACGAAGGCAATAGCGAAGTGAAGTCTGACGACATCGCCGATGCCACGGGAATCAAAGCGTATCAGTTGTTAAACATGGCCAAGGTCAAAGAGGCCGTTGAAAAAATCCAAAAGCTTTACGAAGACAAAGGTTATTTCCTGGCGAAGGTGGACGCTGAAGTTCAAAATATCAATAAAGACGAAACCGTCCGCTTGGTTTTCAAAGTTCGTGAAAATGACAAAGTCAAAGTGAAGAAGATCACGTTTCTGGGTAATAAAAACCTGGGCGATGGGCAGCTGAAATCGAAAATGCTGACTCAGGAAGGCGGCTTCTTCTCGGGCCTTTCGGGCTCTGGTCAATACAAGCAAGAGATGTTTGAGCGCGACGTGCAGATCCTGCGCTTCCTGTATTGGAATCAAGGTTATGTCCAAGCAAAAGTCGACCGTCCGCAAGTGACAGTGACGCCGGATAAGAAAAATATCTACATTACCATTCGGATTGAGGAAGGTGAACAGTATGATGTTGGCGAAGTGGATTTCGCCGGCGATATTCTGTTTCCGAAGCAAGAGTTGTATGAGGCGATCAAGATCGACGATAACGGTGTTTTTGCCTACGATGTTTTGCAAAAAGACATCAGCGAGTTGACGGCGAAATATGGAGATCTGGGCTACGCCTATGCCAACGTGATTCCGCGCACGGCCTTCAATGCCAAAGAACGCAAAGTGAATTTGATCTTCGAATTCGACAAGGGTTCTAAAGTTTACTTCGGTAAGATCAACATGATCGGCAATACGAAGACGCGTGATAAAGTCATCCGTCGCGAGTTAAAAATCAATGAGGGCGAGCTTTACAACGAAACCCGCCGTCGTCAGTCCTTAGAAAATATCCAACGTTTGGGTTACTTTGAAGAGGTCAACTTTAAGACCTCGATTGATCCTGAGCGCACGGAAGTGATGAATGTGGATATTGCCGTGAAGGAAAGAAATACCGGGCAGATTCAATTAGGGGCCGGTTACGGAACGTCCCAAGGTTTCACGTTACAGGGGTCAATCAATCAGGCGAACTTTTTAGGAAAAGGTCAAAACCTTGGTGCTTCACTGAATCTAAGTAATACCGGAAGTTACTACAGTCTTTCGTTCACTGAGCCGTACTTCAACGACACACTTTGGTCGGTGGGTGGTGACCTTTATCAAAGTGCGAACTCGGCGCGTGCGGACTACGATGAAAAGCACACCGGCGGGGCGATCCGCTTTGGTCATCCCTTGGCAGAGTTCACTCGCGGATATCTGCGCTATAAATACGATGATACGCTCTTGGAAGAAAAATTCGATAGTGAAGAGCAGTCTTTAACGGACCGTGATTTGTTCCCTCTCGAAACAGCATCGGGCGTGACTTCGTCGGTTACCGCGACAATTGACTATGACACTCGCAATGACCGTCAAATGCCGACCAAAGGGATGTACGCAAGTGCATCTTATGAGTATGCAGGTCTAGGCGGGGATTTGAAGTTCACTCGTATGAATACGAATTTCCGTTATTATAAAAACCTCTTCTGGGATGTGGTGTGGCGAAATAACATCAGTTACGCCCGCATCGATTCTTTGGAAGGCCAAGACGTGCCTTTCAGTGAGCTTTATCTTCTTGGTGGCCCTTATTCATTGCGTGGTTATCGTTCGTACCGTGTGGGTAAAATGAAACTATCCAACAAGATCAAAGCGAAGATCATCGCGGACAACCCGGGGATTAGTGACGAAGAAGCCACAAAACGTGCGATGCGTTTCTATGGTGGTACTCAGCAGGCTATGTACCAGACGGAATTACAGTTCCCTTTGGTGAAAGAAGCTGGCATCATGGGTGCTGGATTCTTCGACGTCGGTGCTGCGGACGATCTCTTATCTGAAGATAACTTCTACGCGGACGTCGGCTTCGGTATCCGCTGGTACTCTCCGATCGGGGTCCTGCGTTTTGAATGGGGTTTCCCATTGAATCGCGATCCACTTTATCACGACGCCACCGTGTTTGAGTTTTCGATCGGGCCTAGCTTCTAGTGCGAATGCGCGGGGCGGGTTGGCAGTTGGAATGAAATAGAAACCTTTAAGGAGGATTGATGAAAAAAATGTTGATCGTGCTAAGCATGCTTATGACGGCATCCTTTGCACAAGCGGAAGCAAAAGTAGGTTACGTGGATATGCAAAAAGCTATTCAATCTACTTCTGCAGGTAAGAAAGCAAAAACGGAACTTGAAACAGAGTTCAATAAAAAGAAAAAAGAATTGGAAAAGAAAGAAGCTGATTTGAAGAAAATGGGCGAAGACTTGGAAAAGAAAAAGTCTGTTCTTTCTGAAGATGCTCTAGGCAAAAAACAAGCGGAATTCCAAGAAGAAATGTTGAAGTACCGTGATGTTGTTGGCAAAAGCCAAGTTGAAATCCAAAAGAAAGAGCGCGAATTGACGGCGCCGATTTTGGAAAAAATGAAAAAAGTGATCGGCAAGATCGCAAAAGACAAAGGCTACACAATGGTGATCGAAAACTCCCAGATGGTGCTTTATGCAACACCTGAGGCGGATTTAACACAAGAAGTGATTACGGCCTTCGAAAAAGAAAAGTAGTTCTCAGATAAAACGAAAGGGGCCTGGAAAGGCCCTTTTCTAGTTTAAGGTAATGGTATTCATGGCAAATTATAAAGTTCATCCAAGCAGTGTTATCTCTCCCGAAGCTGAAATAGCAGACGATGTTGAAATCGGTCCGTACTGCTTGATTCAAGGTAAAGTTAAAATTGGCAAAGGCACTTTTATAGAAGGTCATGTGACCTTGGGTTCTCGCCATGGTGTTTTGGAAATTGGCGAAAACAATCATTTCTCTCCAGGTGCTGTCATCGGTGGTCCTCCTCAAGACGTTTCTTATAAAGGTGAACCCACAAAGTTAATCATTGGAAAAAATAATACCTTCCGCGAATTCACTACGGTGAATATCGGAACGCCCAAAGGTGGCGGTGTAACGTCCGTCGGCGACAACTGTCTATTGATGGCTTACACGCACGTCGGACATGACTGTCATATTGGCAACAACGTGGTGATCGTGAATGGCTGTCATTTGGGTGGCCATTGTGAAATTGAAGACAATGTGACGATCGGTGGGGTGTCCGCGTTGAATCAGTTCACTAAAGTAGGGCGCGGCGCCTTCATCGCGGGATCTTCGATCGTGAATAAGGACATTTTGCCTTTTTCTCGCGCGCAAGGAAACTACGCGACGATTCGTGCGACCAACAAGATCGGCCTTTCTCGCAAAGGATTCCCGCGTGAAGAAGTGGCCAATGTGCATAAGGCTATTCGCATTATCATCATGGGATCGCACACCGTCGATGAAGGTATCGAACGCATTAAGCAAGAGTGTGTTATGAGTCCTAACATTGAGTACTTCATCAACTTCATTAAGTCTTCGAAGCGAGGTATTGCTGTCGATAGAAGCCCTAAGGGCTGGCAAGATGATGAATAAAGGGCGTCGCCCTTGGATCTGGAATCAGGAGATTTTAAAATGACTTCTGGAAAAAAATTAAGAGCTGCCGTCGTTGGCGTTGGTTATCTCGGTAATTTTCATGCTCAGAAATATAAAAACAACCCTCAGGTAGAACTGATTGGGGTCTGTGATCACTTCCCGGCGCAAGCGGACAAAATCGCTGCCGAGCTTGGCGTTAAAAGCTTTCATCGTCCACAGGATCTTTTGGGACAGGTGGATCTGGTGACTGTGGCAGCCAGCACTCTTAGTCACTTCGAGGTGGCTAAGCTGTTCCTGCAAAACGGCGTGCACGTGAATGTTGAAAAACCGATCACGGCCACGTTGGCGCAGGCGGAAGAGCTTGTCGCTCTAGCGGAAAAGAACAACTTAAAGTTGGCGGTAGGGCATATTGAACGCTTCAATCCTTCCGTTGTGGAAGTAAAAAAGAATTTGAAAAAGCCGCGTTTGATTGAAATGACCCGCATGGCGACTTACAAAGCCCGTGGTGCGGATGTCAGCGTTCTGCATGACCTTATGATTCATGATATCGATATGCTGTTCTTTTTAAGTGGCAGCAGCGAAATTGAATCCATGGTGGGCACAGGAACAAAACTTATCTCGAAAGAGCTGGACACGGCTTCCGTCACTTTCAAAATGAAAAATGGTGTGGTGGGGATCATCAATGTCAGTCGTGTTGCTTCGACGATGCAAAGATCCGTGCGTGTTATCGAGGATGATTTCACCCTGTTTGCCAACACAGGGACCCATGAGCTGGAAAAAGGTGAAAAGGGTGCCGGTGGTGACGAACTGGTGAAGTTTACCAAATGGACTTTGGAAAAAGCGGATGCTTTGCAAAAAGAAACAGATGCATTCGTGGACGCTGTTATAAATAATAAAAAGCCCGTGGTCACAGGTTGGGACGGTCTGGTTGCACTAAAAGCCATCGAAGATGTGCAAAGATGGATCGAGGGCTGATGGATCAGGTTTTGATTGTTGCGGCGGAAGCCTCAAGTGTCACCTATGCGCAAAGAATTCTTGAAGCCTGGAAAAAACAGGGTCGACAGGTTCACGCGTTTGGTGTGGGCAGCCAGGATATGGAAGATATCGGATTTGAACGTCTGGGAAAATCCGAAGAAATGGCTGTGGTCGGGGCCGCTGAAATCATCGCTCAGTACAGTCATCTGAAAGGCGTTTTTGACAGCCTCGTCGTCGAGGCGGAAAAAAGACGCCCGAAAGTGGCCATTGTCATGGACTATCCCGAATTCAATCTGATGCTTGCCAAGAAGCTTCATGCGATGGGAATTCCCGTTGTCTATTACATCTCGCCGCAAGTATGGGCATGGCGTAAGGGGCGCGTAAAAACCATTAAGAAATAT
This sequence comes from Bdellovibrio sp. ArHS, assembly GCF_000786105.1. Classification (NCBI taxonomy): domain Bacteria; kingdom Pseudomonadati; phylum Bdellovibrionota; class Bdellovibrionia; order Bdellovibrionales; family Pseudobdellovibrionaceae; genus Bdellovibrio; species Bdellovibrio sp. ArHS. The sequence goes on along the minus strand of NZ_JTEV01000021.1, from coordinate 114,950 downwards.
TGCAAAGAGGTTTTCGTCCTCTTTCCATTTGAAGTGCCTTTTTACGAGGAACACGAAGTTCCCGTTGAATTCGTGGGGCATCCACTTTTGGATGAACTCGATGACAAACTTTTAAATGACAAAGACTATCTAAAGATCCATCGCAATCAGTGCGGAATCCGGGATGATGAGATTGTTCTGGGTTTGATGCCCGGAAGTCGTCGTTTGGAGTTGAAACAACATTTCCAGATCCAATTGGATACCGCGCGAGTGTTGGCAAAAAAATATCCGAATCTAAAAGTTGTCATCTTAACGGCGCCAACATTTTCAAAAGAAAAAATGCAAGAGTATTTGGAGGACTTCCGTCTTCCCTATGTACTTTTGAAAGACGAACCGTTCCGGATGATTCATCTTGTGGATATGATGCTAGTCGCTTCGGGCACGGCAACACTGCAAGTGGGAATTCTGAAGAAGCCCATGGTGATCATGTACCGCATGAAGTGGCTGACCGGCGTTTTCGCCAAGCTGATGGTGCGCGGGACAAAATATTTTGGATTAGTGAATCTGATTTTAAACAAAGAGGCTGTGCCAGAAAGATTTCAGTCGGAGGTGACCCCCGAACATTTGGCTTCTTTACTGGAAAAGTATATCATAGATCCTGCATATAAGGCTCAGGTCGTCCATGATTTGGAAGAACTGCGGAAGTATTTGGGGGATCGTGGCGCCACTCAACGGGTTGTCAAAGCTTTGGATAAATACTTAACAAAATGAAGTACTACTTAAAACCTTTATCTTTTTTGTATACCCAGGTCGTGGGGGTTAAAAACTCTCTCTACAGCCGTGGCATGATACGGGTTTTTAAGGCGCCGGTTCCAGTTGTCAGCATCGGCAATCTGACAGTCGGCGGAACAGGAAAGACGCCCATCACCGACTACTGCTTGAAATCCCTGGTTGCCGAGGGAAAAAAGGTGGCGGTGATCAGTCGCTCTTATCGCGCGGATGTGGCAAGTCCGTCGTTGGTGGATGTCGAACATCCTTTTGCCGCTCGTTACTATGGCGACGAGCCAGTCCTTTTGGCTCAGTCCAATCCTGAAGTGGCTGTTTTTGTCGGACCCAGCAAATGGCAGACGGCGAAATATGCTATCAGCCAAGAGCAATTTGATCTTTTGATTGTCGACGATGGTTTTCAACATCGGAAGTTGCATCGTGATTTGAACATAGTGATCCTGGATGCAACGGAAAGCCTTGAAAATTACGCCGTTTTGCCGGAAGGCCGAGCGCGCGAATCCTGGGATGGCGTGGAAAGAGCCGATGTTCTGGTTCTTTCCAAATGCAATCTGGCGGCAGAGGCTGATATGAAGGCCTTGGAAAGTCGCCTGCCTAAGGATAAAGAAATTCTTTATCTGGGCTATCAAATCAATCACTTGAAAAACAGCGGGACAAAGGCGGTTCTTTCCCGAGAAGAGCTGAAAGAAAAAAATCTATTTCTAGTTTCCGCAATCGCTCGCCCTGATGTCTTTGAAACAATGATGAGAAATATCGGAGAGGTTTCAAAACGAAGCCTGCATTATCGCGATCACCACCAGTACACGGCCGCGGATGTGGCTCATATCGAAGATGAATTCCGCAAATCCAAGGCGGACTATTTAATCACCACCGAAAAAGACGCCGTCAAACTGCGCCAACTTTTCTCAGACTCCTCATTGCTCTGGAGTGCTTCCTTGGAAGTGGTTGAGCAGGGGAAGAAGGGACGTCTTCATGAACTTATTTGTCAGATTCTTCGTTAAAGTGATGAGCTTTTTCAGCTCGCTGTTTCCGCGCTCCTGGCTTCGCAAGTCCGGCTCGTGGGTGGGTTTTCTTTGGTTCGATGTTTTTGGTTTTCGTAAGAAAATTGTTCTTAATAATTTGGATATCGCTTTTCCTGAGTTGAGCGAAGACCAGAAGTATCGCATCGGGCGCGAATCCGTCTATAATCTTGGCTATAACTTCGGAGAATTCTTTTTCATTCCCTCACTCTCCCAGAAATGGATCGCGAAGAATGTCGTTTATGAGGGATGGGAAAACGTAGAAAAAGCCCGGGCGGCGGGAAAGGGCATGTTCTTTCTAACGCTGCACTTGGGTAACGGAGATTTGGCGGCGAACACCTTGGTTATGAAGGGACAGGAAACCTTCATTATTACGAAGAAGTTTAAGACTCAATGGTTCAATGATCTGTGGTTTGCCACACGCGGAGCCAAAGGTGTTCAATACATCGATGCGCACGCTCCCAACAACGCCTTTGAAATTCTCAAAGCCCTAAAAAAGAATGCCGCGATCGTCTTTGTCCTGGATCAATATATGGGAAAACCTTTCGGGGTTGCCACGACCTTCTTTGGTAAAAGAACGGGAACGGCCTATGGTCTAGCTTTATTCGCACAGAAAACCAAAGCTCCCGTCTTACCGATTTACACCTTTGAAGGGTCTGATAAAAAACTGCATGTCGTTGTTGAACCAGCTATAGACACATCCCAAAGTGTGTCCGAAGATAAGGATCAGACTATTTTGAATCTGACACAGTCCTTCAATAACAAGTTGGAAGAGATTGTGCGTAAGCACCCTGAACAATGGATGTGGGTGCATCGTCGATGGAAGGATTTTTAGTGAAATTGCCAAAGCTTCTGGGCTCCATTGTTGCGACTGCTTTTTTGGCGTCATGCTCTTCATCCGTTTTGAAGTATGAGAAATCTGAAAATCTCAAAAAGAACGAAGAGTTCGAAAGTGTCGTAACTATCGTGAAACCCGAAGCGCCCATCGCAACACCGGCGGACGTCACGCAACAGACGAACACCGCAGCGACGCCTGGGAGCAAAACTCCTTCGGTAAAAGCACCCGCAAAGCCCGGCAAAACTCCGAAGAAACCCGTGAAGAAGGCGGAAAGCAAAACTTCTGCAGAAGTGAAAACAGCAGCCCCAAAGCCCACGAAGGGAGCCAAAGTGGAAGAGGTGAAGGCGCCCACAGTGCTTACTCGTCAGCCTGATATTGAAGATACGGCGGGATTTGAGGGGGCTAGTCGTCGCCCGGTGAAAGATCCCTTTCGTGTCGGCGAAGAAGTCATTCATAACGTTCATTACTTCAAAGTGTCTGCCGGCGAACTGCGTTTGAAAGTCGAACCCTTTTCGATGGTGAATAACCGCAAGTCCTATACCTTCGCCATTGAAATCAAAACCAGCAGGCTCTTTAACAGTTTCTATAGTGTCGATGACCGTGTCGAAACCTTCGTGGATTTTGAAGATCTGGTGCCTCGCGTATTTCAATTACATGTGAAGGAATCCAATCAGCTGCGCGAAGCCAAGATGCTCTTTGATACCGAAAAAAATACCGCCACTTTCTGGGAAAAGAAGGTGACCAAAGAAGACGGCGAAGAGGAAAAGCGTCAACAGTGGGAACTTCTCCCATTTTCTCAAAACGTCTACAGCGCGGTTTATTACATGAGAAACTTCCAGTGGGAGCCGGGTAAAGAGTATTCCTTCAGGGTCGCCAATGATAACGAAAACCTGGTTTTTTCCGGCAAAGCCCTACGCCGAGAGGTGTTGGACACCGAGCTAGGACCGATGAAGGCCATTGTGATTCAGCCGAATATTGTTCTGAAGGGGAAATTCAAACCTATCGGTGACAATTTCATCTGGCTTTCTGATGACGATAGAAAGTATGTGTTGCGTATTGAATCCAAGATCAAGATCGGCACCCTGGTTTCTGAAGTCGTTGCAATCAATCCCGGAAAGCCTTAACGCTTTTAAAGCTACTTCCGTTGCGCATCGTTTTGCAAACGCTGGTGTGCCAGCGTTTCGATTTCTTTGGCCAGGAAAAGATTCTGCGAAAGAACCCGATAGAAATTCTGCTGATGGATTTCAAGAAAAACGGAATCCTGCTGCGTGGTGACCGTGGCCGTTCTTAGGCCGCCACTCATCAGTAACGAAATTTCGCCAAAACACGAACCTTGTCCCAGGACATTGATATTTTTTCCGCGTTGGCTGATCACGACATTACCCTGAACCAAGATGTAGCAGGTGTTTCCCGGCTGGCCTTCTTGAAAAATAATCTGATGGGCCGGGGCCTGTTTTAACTGACCTGAAAAGATCAAACTATCCAAACTTTCATTCGGAAGGTCTTTAAAAAAGGGCGAGGACGACAGGGCTTGTAAGACCCAAAAACGATGTTGCAGACTTTGCGCTTTGTCTGTTTTGATCAACTGATCAAATTCGGGCAAATGACGAACCCGCAGAAGTTCGCACTCTTTTGTCGTTATCGCATCCGCCGTGCGGGGCTGATTTAGTAAAAAACTTCGTTCACCAAACAGCGAGCCTTCGCTCAACGAGGCGACCAGTTGCCGACGTTTTTCATCTAACACTCGGTAAATGGCCGCTTGGCCCTTTAAAAGAATGTAGAGGTCACGATCAGTGTTGCCAGCTTGGGTGATGCGAGTATTGGCGGGCACGCGAAAACGCTCGGCCTTTTGCAGCAGAAATTGGGCGAGCTGTGTATCCAAAGAACGAAAGAAAGGCAGTTCGGAGGCCTGCAAAGACACCGGGGAGCCAGGGCTCACTGCACTCGTTTGAAAGCGCACTTCTTTAGGATTCAGCTCTGCAAAATAGGTCTTAAAGGATTCATTCAGCAAGATATTCTCTTGAATCAAAAATTGCAGAAGGGTGTACAATTCTCTAAAGCTGACGAGCCACCCTTGGCCCAGGAAAAACTGAATCAAACCTTCTATCGAACCAGCGTTACGCAAGACGTCTACATACGAATAGTGCAGGGAATGAAGTTGAAAACTTCGTCGTGTTTCTAAGACGGTCAGCGTGCCTCCGTCCTTGGTGGGCGAAAGCTGTAGAGGTTTTAACTGGACCAGTTCTTTTTCAAGTTTCATGCAGGATTCGTATCGGATAAAAACAGCTTTTAACTTACCGAACTTAGGTCTTGAAAGAGGATTCAGACTCGAGTCGATGTGAAACTTCATCGTACAATAAAGCATGGCCATGACTGACTGCCGACATTTTTCGGGATACAAGCCTTGCGCAAAGAATTCTTCCTGCGATCGCACTTGTCCCGCTTTTGAGATCCCTCGCATTTCGCTTCTTATTGTCCATCTGGGGGCCTTGGGCGCGGTTGTGCGCAGTACGTCTTTATTGAGGGCAATGAAACGCAAGTATCCCGCGGCCATGATTACCTGGGTGACAGATGCCCCGGCTCATCATTTATTGAAGAATCACCCGGCGATTGACCGGGTGTTGACTACTAATGAAGCGGATCTTCTTCAGTTGAGCGCGTTGGAGTTTGATGTCGCTTTTGTGATCGACAAATCCTTGAAAGCCACGGGAGTCCTTAACAGAACTCACGCAGATCAAGTCTTTGGCTTCACCGTGCAGGGCAGAAATGGCGCTATTGTTCCCGCAACACCAGCGGCGCAAGAGCTTTGGGAATTAGGTCTGAATAATCATAAAAAATTTTTTGTGAATAAAAAGCCTGAAACACAGTTGATGATCGAAGCACTGGAATTGGGTGCTTACCAAAGAGACGACTACTGGTTGCCCTTGACCGCCGCGGAAGAACGTCTTTGTCTGCAAAGAAAAGAAGAGTTTCTGTCTAGGAAACAAAAGAAATATGTGATCGGATTGAACACCGGGTGCAGCGACGTGATTGCTTACAAAAAGCTCAGCGTCGAATATCATCGCGATTTGATAAAGCGTATCTTCCTGGATTTTCCAGAAGCAGAAGTCGTTCTTTTAGGCGGGCCTGAAGACACGCAAAGAAATAAGCTGATCTCGGAAGGTTTGGACGTAATTTCGACGGCAACGGAATCAGGTCTGCGCGATGGACTTATCAGTGTTGCGGCCTGCGACATCGTCGTCACCGGCGACAGCTTGGGAATGCACATGGCCATTGCTCAGAAAAAGCAGGTGATCGCATGGTTTGGTCCGACTTGTGCTCACGAAATAGACCTCTACGATCGGGGAGTTCACGTTCTGACGAAGAGTCCCTGTAGCCCCTGTTGGAAGAGGACTTGTGAAAAAAGCATTATGTGCTACGATCAGGTGTCTTTAGAGGAAATAGTGAATGCCCTTGAATCTTGTCGTGCAAACAGCCTTTTTGGGAGATCTTCTGCTCTCCATCCCGCTCCTGAAAAAGTGCCGGGACCAATGGCCCCAGCATAAGCTGGCTCTAGTTTGTCGCAAAGGCTTCGGAGACTTCTTTCTTAAAACTCATCTTGTTGACCAGGTTTTTGAAATTGAAAAAGGCAATGCGGACTCTTACGCAAAGATCGTCGAGCATCTTCGCTACGTGGAAGTGGATAATCTGATTTCACCCCACGAATCTTTAAGAACGGCTTTCTTTAACGCCAAAATCAAAGCAAAACACAAAATCAGTTTTCAAAAATCTTGGAATTTTTTGGTCTATTCCAAGCGCACACAAAAAAATCTGCAACTTCCCGATGCTCTAAGGCAATTAAGTTTGTTGGCACCCGAAGATGCTCAGCTTGCCAAAGACCTGACGGCTTATTCCGCACAGGCTCAGCCATACGCTCCCGGTGAACATGGCAAACTTTCAGCTCCGCCGAAGTGGGCATCGATGAGTTTGCGTCACCAGATTCTCGAGCTCTCGCAGATCTATCAGTCTTTGCAAGAGCGCTTTGATCTTCGCGGATTTGACGAAGGCAAAGCGGTTCTGCTTTTCCCGGGCAGTGTGTGGGCGACCAAGCGTTGGACCGAGGAAGGTTTTATCAACGCGGGGAAAGCGCTTCAACAAAAAGGCTACAAAGTGTTTGTTATGGGCGGCCCCGGTGAAGAAGAACTGGCTGAAAAAGTCGCTAAGGCGATTCCGGAGTCACAATCATTGGCAGGAAAAACCAAGATTATTGAGTCTGCGCAATTAATTGCACGGGCGGCCTTGGTCATTGGTAACGACAGTGCTTCGACTCATTTGGCGGCGGTGTGTGAAACACCATTGATCGCAGTTTTTGGGCCGACCATTCTCGAATTTGGTTTCCGTCCCTGGTCTGCGGATAGCTATGTTGTGCAAACGGAAGGGCTTAAGTGCCGACCTTGTGGAAAACATGGCCACAAGGTCTGTCCGATCGGCACTCATGTCTGCATGAAGAATATTTCCGCTGAAGAAGTCCTGCGCACGGCAGGCTTTATTCTTCGTTAGTGTAATCCTTCACATTGATACCGTACTTACGAATCTTGCGCAGCAAAGTGTTCTTAGGAATATTAGCCTGGGCCACGGTCTGATTGATGCGACCGTTGTTGGCTTTCAAAGCACTGACGATAAACTCTTTTTCCATCTCTTCTTTGAAGGCATCAAAATCCAGCGGACCGGAATAACCCACGCTCGCCGTTTTGTCCGAACTCTCTTTAGGAGCCAGCTTCAACGACTCCGGTAAAGAGTCCACAGTGATCTCGTTGGAATTCTCAACGATAAAGGCGCGCTCAATCACGTTTTCCAACTCGCGGATATTGCCGGGCCAGCGATACGCTTTTAACAGAGACAAAACGTCGTCAGTCACGCCGTGAATGGTGCGACCGTGCTGTTTTGAAAACTTCTTAATAAAGTTTTGGGTTAAGGCTTCGATGTCGTCAATACGTTCACGCAAAGGCGGCAGAAAGATCGGCATCACGTTCAGGCGATAGAACAAATCTTCCCGGAACGTGCCTTCTTCCATCATCTTTTCCAAGTTGCGATTGGTGGCAGCGATAATGCGAGTGGTGGTCTTCACTTCGCGGGTTCCGCCCACGGGGGTAAACTTACGTTCCTGAAGAACCCGCAAAAGTTTAACCTGCATATCGGGACGCAACTCGCCAATTTCATCCAGGAACAGGGTGCCGTTGTTGGCCATTTGGAATTTGCCGATTTTTCTTTCCACCGCGCCTGTGAAAGCACCTTTTTCATGACCGAAAAGTTCGCTTTCCATCAGGCTTTCGGGAATAGCGCCGCAGTTGATCGCGACAAAACTTCCCGATTTACGAGGGGAGTTGAAGTGAATGGCCTTGGCCACCAGTTCCTTCCCCGTACCATTTTCGCCACGCACGAGCACCGTCGTGTCCACTTTGCAAAGACGATAGATTAAATTAAAGACCTCTTTCATCTTGGAAGAGCCACCGACAAATTCACTTTCGATATCGTCATCAAAGACCGGATTGGACAGGGCAAGGCTTGAAACCAGGTCGCGCGCTTCCTGACTTTTGCGGACGATTTCAGTCAGCAATTGCGGATTGACGGGCTTTTCCACGTAGTCGTAGGCGCCCTCTTTGATGGCCAAGACCGCATCATGAAGATTCGAATGCGCCGTCATCAGAACGACGAACGTGCGCGGGTCATGTTCTTTGATGGCCGTGAGCGCTTCGATGCCGTTCATCTCTGGCATCTTGACGTCCATGAGCACCAGGTCCCACTGCTGTTGTTTCACTTTATCCAAGGCTTCTTTTCCGGTGGATGCTTCGTCAATAGTGAAGTCAATTTCCGGCATCGTCGATTTCAGAATTGAAATGACAGAGCGGCGCAACTCAGCTTCATCGTCTACAATCAGGGTGTGGAGTTTATTTGTCATGCGATCACCTCAGTTTCATTTTCTACTACGATTTCAGAATCCAGCGGTAAAGTGAAAGAGACCGTCGTGCCTTGGCCCACGGTGCTTTCCATTTTTACTTTCCCGCCATGCAGTTCAATAAAGTATTTTACTAAGTAAAGTCCTAAACCTGTTCCTTTGGTGCGAAGATCCTGGTCGCTACCGCGAGTGAACTTACGCCATACTTTGTCCATGTCTTCGGGTTTGATACCTTCCCCGGTGTCTTTGACAATGACGTGAACCATGTCATCGGCCTCCAGAGAGATCACTTCGATTTGGCCATCACGAGGTGTGTATTTGATGGCATTTTCCACCAGGTTGATGATCACCTCTTTGATCAACGTCAAGTCAAACTCCAAAGAGAACATAGGTTCCAGGGCCGTGTGGATTTGAATGTTCTTTTCCCGCGCCAAAGGACGCAAGGTTTGCAGCGCTTCCTCAATCACTTCGTTGATATCACCGACTTCGGTGTGAATTTTAAAGTCGCGGGATTCGACACGCAAAACCTTCAGAATGGATTGAATATAGCGGTTTAGTTCGTCTCCATAAACGCGCAAAGAGCGCAGGTCTTGGCCCAATTCCGTGTCCGCATTTTGAGTCAGCAAACGATCCACGATGGCCTGAATTTTTGCGATCGGTGTTTTGAGATCGTGGGAGATCAAACTGACGAAGTTGTTTTTAAGCTGTTCTAATTCCTGCATGTACTGCTGTTCTTGTTGCAACCGGAAGTTCTTCTTTTCGATTTTTGTCGCCTGATAGCCGATAAAAATGATCCAGCAGGCGCCTAAAAGTACAAACGGCGAAAAGGCAGGGGACCAGAAATAGAAACTATCGAAAACCCAAGCCGACAAGGCGGCCAGCAAAGTGCCGATCCAAAGAATGCAAAACAGCGCGACTGATTGCGGATACGTCGTGATAAGGAAGACCGCCATCATCATCAGAATGAAAAATCCGGCAGCATACCACCAGAACGAAAGACGCTGGATCCACTTGTTTCCCAAAACTGTGTCCGTCACGTGCGCCAGAATCTCTGAGCGTGACAAGGTCCCCACAGGTGTCATGTAAACCGGGGCCGCCGACGTTTCGGCCCCGATCAGGACGATCTTATCGGAAAAGGCGTTCGCAGGAATTTCGTCGTACATGATTTCGCTCAAGGTGTACTGAGTGAAAACGCGGCTGGAACCAGCGTAGTTGATGGGAAGACCTGCCAAAGTTGTAGGAAATTTCTTGCCTGTCAGGCGTTCCACCAGGTGGGGCAGTTCTGCTCTTTGCGGAAACACGCGGCGGACCACACCGTCTTCGTCACGGCGAACTTCGTTATTACCAAGGTTGTCATGGTCGCGGTTGGCAAAGGCCGGTGTCAGGACTCGCTCTAAGCTGTTTGTGGTCGAAGCCCACACCACGCGTTTATCCAGAAATAAACGTTGTTCTTCCTGAGACAAACGGACCGTCCCGATATTGTCGCCGAAATACAAAGTGACCCCGACGGAACGAGGATTCTGGCGCAGAATTTTTAAAAGCAATTCATTCCACACCGGTTTGTTCCAGAAAAAGCTGTCCGTGATGTCGGTGACTTCAGACATGTTGTCCAGGAAGTTGGTCCTGCTGTCGTAAATCGTCGCGAAGTCAGATTGGCGAATGGTGATCAGAACGATCTGTTGGGAGGCTCGTTGATCGCCGCGCAGTTGAAAGCGCTGATCGTAAGAAGTGATTTCATCATTGGAAAGGGCTAGGCACCCGATGCTCCAACACAAAATACAACGGAGCCAAAATCCGCGGCGACGGGAAAAGAATCGAAGCAGGACTTCGAGACGGACTTTGATTTCTCTCAACCCCAGCTTCGCCGGAGTTGGATCTTGATTAGAGGGGTTTTGCACGCGTCGCAACATAGCAAATTTATTAGAAAATTCAACTATTAAAAGCACTTACCGCCGAGCACAGAAAGAGGTATATTGAAAAATATGCATATCCTTCAAGGCGTTAAACAGTTGAACTCCCCCCTAGAGGCCTCCGTAATCACTATAGGGAACTTTGATGGGGTTCATTTAGGTCACCAACAGCTGATAGAAAATGTGGTTCGCGAAGCTCAATATTTTGGCGTGCCATCGGTGGTGTACACCTTCCACCCACACCCTGTAAAAGTTCTGCGTCCCGAGCGGGCGACGTACCGCCTTTTTGATTTGCAGGATCAGCAGGAGCAGTTTCAAAAACGCAGTGTTGAATACGTGATTATTGAAGAGTTTACGAAGGACTTTGCGAAGGTTTCTCCGCAAGAGTTTTTGGAAAAATACATCGTGGCCAATCTTCACCCTAAAACTTTGGTGGTCGGCCATGATTTTTCATTCGGTGCCGATCGTGCCGGAAATATTCCCTTCCTGGAAAAATTCTGCGCGGAAAAGGGCATTCGACTGATAATCATTCCGCCATTTCAATATCAGGGCGCCGTGGTCTCTTCGACCCGCATCCGGGAAAAACTGAAGAGCGGCGAAGTCGAAAAAGCCAACGAACTTTTGGGCCGAACTTACTATGTTCGCGGGCATGTGGAAAAAGGATTTCAGCGTGGACGCACTATTGGCGTTCCTACAGCCAATATTCATCCCGATGTCGAGTTCATTCCACGGCAAGGCGTGTATTGCACGCTCACAAAGATCGGCAATCATCTTCATCCCTCCGTCACTAATATCGGTGTCAATCCCACATTTCACGAAAGTGGCAAAGGACCCATAAAAATTGAAACTCATCTTTTTGATTTCGATGCCCATCTTTACGGGACAGAGGTCGAGGTTTATCTTCTGCATTTCATTCGCGATGAGATGAAGTTCTCAGGAATTGAAGAATTAAAGGCCCAGATTCAAAAAGACATGGCCGAAACGCGCAGGTATTTCGATGAGCACCCTGAAGTTCGTTGATGTGCGTCCCGAGGGGCTCAGTTCTATGGCGAAGTATCTGGAGTTTTTCTCCAGGAAGAAATCCTTGAGCTGGATCGTTGAACATCATGCAGTCTTTTCTTTCGAGATCATGCAAGGAGCCTCTGCCGTTAAAATCGCCCCGGCACTCTCTGAAGAGATTTTGTCCCAATTGCGGGTTTTACCAACTCAGGTCAGAACCTCACAGGTTTTGGATTCTTTTTTTCCTGAGGAAGGCGGTTGGTATCCACGACTTCTTTTGCACGAGTCGATCCGTACGGTTCTAGTTCAGGAAGCGCGGGATTTGGATATTCGGGCGCCGGCCTTTGTTGTTGGCGAGGGCAAAGAGTCTCGTGTTGCCGCGGGTGTTCTGGCTGAAATGGGGATTTCGGAAATCTATCTGGTGGGAGATCCTGGCGTCTTAGAACCGCAAAGACAGATTTTATCCCGACAGCAATTGGGCATTCGATTTCATATTCTGAATCCCGAAGATCTGACATTGCAGGCGGTCAGCGCGGGGATCGTGATCAACACCATGGATCTTCGCGATAACAAAAGTCTGCTCACGGATCTTTCCTATTTCAATTTTATGAAGCGCGCCGGTTATGCTTTGGATTTAAATCTTTTTCCCGTTGAGAATCTTTTATTGGAAGAGGCGGAAAGAGCGGACTTAAAAGTCCTTCATCCAGTTTTGGTGGCCGAGGCTTACACGCGTTTGTGGTTTCAACGAATTGGTTTCGGCGATGATATTTCAAATGAGGAAATTCGTGGGATCTGGAATGAGTTTTTGAAAGAAAACTCTTCCTCGGTCTAGTTACAAAAAATGGCACCCTGTATTAAAGTAAGTCTAGTGACAGGAGCCATATGTCTTCACTCAAAATCGGTGAAATCTTAGTTAAGCAGGGTCTGCTGCGTGCGGACCAGTTATCTCTTGCGATCGAAGAGCAAAAAAAATCAGGACATAAGCTGACGGCGGCCATCATTCAGTTGGGATTCCTTAAGGAAAATCAAATCCTTCGTGCTTTGGAAAAACATTTTGCCGTTCCCGGTGTTGAAGTAAATACCTTTGAAATCGACCAGTCCGTCATTGGTCTTATTCCGAAAGATGTGTGCGAAAAGAACACGCTGATTCCCTTGCAGAAAGCGGGAACAACGCTGGTTGTGGCGTTTGCGGACCCTAGCAATATCATTGTTAAAGAAGATTTGCGTTTTATCACGCGTTGTCGCATCCAGGCGGTTGTCGGAACTGAAAGTGCGATCGCTTCCGGCATTGAAAAATACTATGGCGGCAGTATTAGTACGAAATCTTTGAACGTCATCGGATCTGAATCTTTCGATGAAGAGTTCAGCATCAATAATCCCACCGCCGAAGTCATTGATCAGGATGGGGTCATGGATGATGCCCCCATTGTTAAATTCGTAAACTCTATTTTGACAGATGCCATTCGTAAAAGGGTGTCGGATATTCACTTTGAGCCTTACGAAAAAAAATACCGTGTGCGTTTCCGCATCGACGGAACCTTGCAGGAAGCAACGGCTCCTCCCGCCGGAACCGGCGCCGCTATCGCATCTCGTATTAAGATCATGTCTAAGTTGGATATTGCAGAAAAGCGCCGTCCTCAGGATGGTCGTCTGAAAGTGCGCACCTCCAAGGGGAAAGAGATGGACTTCCGTGTGAGCGTCCTGCCAACTCTTTGGGGTGAAAAAGTTGTTTTGCGTCTTTTGGATAAATCCAATTTGCAGTTGGATATGACAAAGCTTGGTTTTGAAGAGGACGATTTAAAACTGTTTAAGTCGCAGATCAATCTTCCTCAAGGCATGGTGTTGATCACGGGTCCGACGGGCTCTGGTAAAACAAATACGATTTATTCAGCTCTGTCTGAATTGAATCAGCCTGATGTGAATATTTCCACGGCCGAAGATCCGGTCGAATTCAACTTGGAAGGGATCAATCAGGTTCAGATGAATCCGGATATTGATCTGACTTTTGCCAGTGCTCTGAAATCTTTTTTGCGTCAGGACCCCGATATCGTTCTGGTGGGGGAGATTCGTGATCTTGAAACCGCCGAGATCGCTTTCAAAGCGGCCTCGACCGGTCACTTGGTCGTCAGCACTCTGCATACGAACGACGCCCCTTCGACGGTGATTCGTCTGACGGAAATGGGTGTTGCACCTTACATCATCACTTCGACGGTGAACTTGATTGTAGCGCAACGTCTTGTTGGTAAAATTTGTGAATCTTGTAAGGCGCCAGTTGAAGTTCCGGCGCAGACACTTTTGAATCTCGGCGTGCCGCAAGCCGAAGTCGGGGATTACAAAATCTTCCGCGGAAAAGGTTGTGCAAACTGTAATAACACAGGGATCAAAGGTCGTACGGCGATCTTTGAACTTATGCACATGACGGAAAAGATGAAAGAGGCGATCTTAAAAGGCGCCTCAACAGGACAGCTTCGTTACCTGGCGCGCGAGCAGGGAATGAGAACCTTAAGACGAAGTGCCTTGTTAAAGCTCAAGCGCGGGTTCACAACAATTGAAGAAGTACTCAATGCATCAGTGAAGGACACATAATGAGTTTCACGGAACTTCTTTTGCAGGCAAAAGCGAAAAAGGCTGAAGAGTTTTTATTTGTCGTCGGCAGCGAGCCGCGGGTTCGACTGTCTTCCGGCTGGACGAGCTTGCGATCTTCGCCGGCCCTGATCACTGAATGGAATCTTTTGCAGCAAAGTCTGCTTTCCAGTCAGCAAAAAGCCATTCTTGAAACCACGGGAGTGGTGCAAGGGGAAGCTTCTTTCGAAAGCGTGCGCATCGGTTTTTCTTTCTTTCAGCAAGACACGACCATGAAGGCCGTTTTAGATATGGACCTTGATGGTGGACGTCAAGAGATCGCTTTGCCGCCGTCTTTGCTGGAAAGCTGCGCCCGCATGAAAGGCTTGGTTCTTCTTTCAGGTCCTGGAGAGTCGGGGCAAGTCTGGGCTCTACATAAAATTTTACAAAAACTCAGCGAAGAAAAGTCTTTCGTGGGCGTGGTCTTTTCGCGCAAAGCCTTCCCGCAAGTCAAAGAGGCCAAAGCCTGTTATCTCTATCACAGCGGTGAATTTAGAAAGCCGGAAGAGCGCGAAAGCCTTATGGCGGGTGTGGACATGGTGGTCTTTGAAGGATTCGCCGATGATGAATCATTGCTTGAGGCTCTCGCTTTGGCAGAACGCGGAATGTTCGTGATCTACTCGATGAAAGCGCCCTCATTGACCAATGCTCTTCGTCGTTCTTTGGCCGTATTAGGAGAAAAATACGGCGAACACGGTGCCCCTCGTTTATCTGAAATCTTAAGTCTTGCCGCCGGACAATATGCGGTCAGCGGTCTTGCCGGTGACAAAGTTTTTGCACATGAAGTTCTGCTTTTAAAACCGCAGGTTCGTCATCTTCTTGAGACCGAGGACATCAAGGGCCTGGAGTCTTTGCTGAACCATGCACAGGAAAACTCCGGCATTCTCACACTCAATCAGTCTTTGCTTCAGCATCTCATCCGCCGACGTGTGGACCTTAAAACAGCATTTGAAGTTTCTCGAGACCCTGACAATCTCGATCAGCTTTTGAAGAAGGTAGGTATCTAAGATGGCGAAATTCCAATATCAGGCAAAAAACACCTCGGGACAGGTTGTTCAAGGTGAAATTGAAGCGGCCAATCAACAGGAAGCTATCATTCGCTTGCGCGCGCAGCAGTTATTACCCGTAAGAGTTGTGCAGTTTGGCGGCGCTCGTCCTGCTGCCGGAAAAAATTCCAGCATTTTCGCCGCGCGTGTGAAGGGCAAGGATCTTCAGATCTTTACTCGTCAGTTTGCCACTTTGATCAATGCGGGTATCCCCGTTGTAGACTCTTTGAAGATTCTTTCAGAGGGCTTGCGCCCGGGACTTTTGAAGGAAGCCTCGGCCCAAGTAAAGACCTCCATCGAAGGCGGTCGTCGTTTGGCGGACTCGATGGCTCAGGTGCCTAATGTCTTTGATAAACTTTATGTGAACATGATTCAGGCCGGAGAAGAGGCGGGTATTCTTGATAGCATTCTTCAGCGTTTGGCCAGTTACATGGAAAAATCAGAAAAGCTGAAAGCCCAGGTCAAAGGGGCCTTGGTGTATCCGATGGTTATCATTGTCGTTGCGATGATCGTGATCGCGGGTATCTTGGTCTTCATCATTCCAAAGTTTATGGAATTCTTTGCCTCTTCAGGAAAAGAACCGCCTGCCTTGACGCAAATGGTGGTCAGCCTAAGTAACTCGATGATCAATAACTGGTACGTGTATCTTGTCTTCCTTGTTGTGGGGCCCTTTGTGTTTATGCAGTGGATTCGTACCGACGCAGGAAAGGACACCTTTGATCGTTTTGTGATGAAAGCCCCTGTCTTCGGCGAAGTTGTGCAAAAATCGGCAATCGCTCGTTTGACCAGAACACTTTCGACGCTTCTTTCTTCTGGTGTGGGTTTGATTGAGGCGATCGATATTTCATCAAAAACAGCAGGCAACATCGTCATTGAACAGTCATTGTTGCGCTGTAAAGAGTCCGTCACTCAAGGTCGCACCTTTGCCGCTCCTCTGGGGAAAGAAAAAGCTTTTCCGGAAATGGTCGTACAGATGATTTCCATTGGTGAACAATCCGGAACTTTGGACATTATGTTGGGTAAGATCGCTGACTTCTACGAAGATGAAGTCGAAACTGCAGTGAAGGCCATGACTTCTTTGTTAGAGCCACTTTTGATGGTGGTTCTGGGCGGTATCATTGCTGTTCTTGTCGTGGCGATGTATCTTCCGATCTTCAATATGGCGGACGTGGTTCAGTAGAATGCGCTTAAGTTTTGCTTTGCAGAACAATAAGGAACAGGGACTGTGGGTGGAATTTGGCCGCCTCAGTCTTTTTGTTCTTATACTTCTGATCAGTGTGATCTCCAGTATCGTGCAGGAAGGATTTGTGAACTGGTCCATTCTGGGGCCGTTCTATTCCATTCTGACTGTCGCGCTGGGTCTGCATATAATTTGGTTTTCATTCTGGGATCGCTTGCTGCAACGACCCCTCTTGCTATTTTTAGGCTTTGTTTGCGACTCGTTACTTATTTCTTTGCTGATCTATCACTCGGGAATTAGTCAGTCTCTTTTCATGTTCTTACACCTGGTAAATATTCTTTTGGCCGGAATTGCTTGTCGGGGAGTTGGCGCTGTGACGCTCGCTCTTTTTACCAGCATCTTTTTTTCGGGAGCGGCGTTGTTCTCTCCGGAAATGAAAGCTTTGAACTTCTTTTTCCTTCTGGCTCTGAATAACATCGCGTTCTTTTCGGTGGCGGGACTTTCCGGCTATTTGAGCGAGCAATTGCAAAGTGTCGGTAGTGAGCTCACGAAGACCGGGCAAAGTTTACGATCCGCGCAAGAGCTGAACGAAGTTCTGATTGAAAACATCCCGACCGGAATGGTTTCATTCACGGAAAATGGCGACATTGTAAAGGCGAATTCTTCCGCTGCTCAGATTCTGGGACTTGCCGACGTGGCGACGACAAACTTCTATCAGCTTTTTCCAGAGTTGGATAAGGCGCAGGCGCAAATCAAAAAAGACGTGAAGTACGCCGCTGGCTTGGACTTGCCGCCTAAAATACTTGGGTTGACGGTGTCGCGGATTTACAGCCCTGAGCTGCAAGCGCATCTGTCCATCGCTCTTTTTGATGACTTAACAAAAATTCGCCAACTGGAATACAATGCCCGCCAAAATGAAAAACTGGCGGCCGTGGGCGGATTGGCGGCAGGGATCGCGCACGAGATTCGCAATCCTTTGGCGGGAATCAGTGGAAGTATCGAAATGCTGACACAGACGGTGACAAATGACGATGATCGCAAGCTGATGAAAATCGTCTTGCGTGAAATTGATCGTCTCAACAACCTCATCACCGAATTTTTGGACTACGCCAGACCCGAAACTCCGCCAACAGATCCTGTGGATCTGTCTTTCTTGTTAACCGAGGTTTTGGATTCGATGCGCACCAACAATCAAGTGCGGGCGGATGTTGAACAAATCCGTGAATATGATGGCGGCCTCACGATTCTGGGACGTCGAGATAAATTGAAACAGGCTTTTCTGAATATCATTATTAATTCTTACCAAGCGATGAATGAAAGTTCTCAGCCCAAAATTTCAGTTCGGGCCCTGGCAAAAGGCAATGAAGTGGAAGTGCGGATTCGCGATGCCGGCTGCGGGATGAGTGAAGCGACGAAGAAGAAAATGTTTGAACCTTTCCATACGACGAAGCCGAAGGGCACAGGCCTAGGTCTAGCTGTGACTCATAAGATTTTGGAAGGGCATGGAGCACAAGTCTTTGTCGAGAGTGAAGTGGGCGTAGGTACTGAGTTTATTTTGACTTTTCCCAAAGCAAACTGAGAGAATAACTAGAACACAGGACGTGGGAGCGTATAATGAAGTCGAGAATTCTTGTTGTCGATGACGAAGAATCCATTCGCGAGTTTTTAGAGATCATGCTGAAGAAAGAAGGCTATGAAGTGACTTTGGCTGAGGATGGCCAAAAAGCGAAAGACCTTCTGACCAAAAAAACTTTCGATATGATCATTTCGGATTTACAGATGCCGCATGTGACGGGCATCGAGCTTTTGAAGCACGTCAAAGAATCCTATCCTGATACGGTTTTCATGTTGATCACAGCTTTCGGCACGACAGAAACCGCTGTGGAAGCGATGAAAATGGGTGCTTACGATTATCTGACGAAGCCGTTTAAGATTGATGAAGTTCGTTTGAACATTCAGAACGCCTTGCGCTCTCGCAACTTAGAAGTTGAAAACAGATCACTAAAAAAAGAATTGGTTAAAGAGTATTCTTTCCAAAACATGGTTGGTAATTCACAGGCCATGCACGCGATTTTTGATATGGTGAAGCGTGTATCGCAAACACCAACAAACGTTTTGATCACCGGGGAATCGGGAACCGGTAAAGAGGTGGTGGCTAAGGCCATTCACTACAACGGTCCATTGAAAGATCGTCCCTTCGTGACCGTCAACTGCGGTGCGATTCCTGAAAATCTGATGGAATCCGAGATGTTTGGTCATAAAAAAGGTTCGTTCACAGGGGCGGTGTCTGACAAAGCCGGTCTTTTTGAAGTCGCGGACTCAGGAACTTTGTTTCTAGACGAAGTCGGGGAATTGCCTTTGACGATTCAGGTAAAACTTCTTCGTGCGATCCAGGAGCGTGTCATCCGCCGCGTGGGCGCGACCGACGATATGAAAGTCGACGTGCGTATTATCGCTGCGACCAACAGAAACCTTGAAGAGATGGTGCAAAAGGGAACTTTCCGTCAAGATTTGTTCTATCGTTTGAACGTGATCAATATTAAGACTCCGGGTCTTCGTGATCGTCGTGATGATATTCCCTTGCTCGCAAATCACTTCCTTAAAAAGTACAACGAGCGTTTGGGAAAAAACATTGGCGCGATCAGCTCGGAAGCCATGGAAATTCTCAAAAAGTACGACTATCCAGGAAACGTGCGAGAACTTGAGAATTTGATCGAACGCACCGTCGCTTTGGAAGGCGGCGCCACGATTCTTCCTGAATCTTTACCACCAATGGTAAACACCTCTTCAGGACGCAAGATGGCTTCTTCCAACGAAATCGAAATCGGTGATGATGGTGTCGATCTTGATAAGGTGATGGGGCAAATTGAAAAAGAGCTTTTGGTTAAAGCCATTCATGCCGCAGGCGGCGTGAAGAAAAGAGCTGCCAAGCTTCTTCATATTTCCTTCCGATCCATGCGATATCGCATAGAAAAGTATAATCTGGGCGTTGTCGGTGATGACGAACTGGATGATGAATAGAAGTTAAAGTGAATATTAAAAAAGGGGAGCGAAACAGCTCCCCTTTTTTTTAAGATAGCTGAGCGCGAATAAAAGAATTTGATTGTCTGTGCAGCGAGTTCTGACCTAGGGCGAGGCGCGGTCCTTTTCTCTTGAGGCTGTTAGTCTGCGATGTTCTTCTTAGAGCTGTTTGGAGGTCTCAATGTCTAATGAAAATAAAAAAGTCGTCAATTTGCTCAATGAAATTATCGAAATGGAAATTTCCGGCGTTGTTCGCTATCTTCACTATGCCTTGATGATTAAAGGCCCGAATCGCATTCCTATCGTGAAGTGGTTTCATGAACAGGCTAATGAAGGCTATCAACATGCTTCGACTATCGGTGAAAAGATCACCGCTTTGGGCGGCCATCCGTCATTGAAAGTCAGCCCTGTGCCGGAAACGAAAACGCACAAAGTTTTGGACATTCTCAAAGAGAGTTTGGATTTCGAACAAAAAGCCTTGGCCAAGTATAAAGAAGTCTTAAAACATTGTGCCGATGATGTGGCTTTAGAGGAACTGATTCGCAGCATGATTCGCCTTGAAACAGAACACATCGAAGAAGTCGTCAAAATGTTGGATACCAACATCTAAAAACACAAAAGCTTTTTTGAAAAGAAGATGGAGGAGGCCACTCGCTCCATCTTTTTTTGCTCTTAGGCTAGATACTCTTCCATCATCATTTCAAACTTCTGTTGATTCGGTCTGAGGTTATCAACCCCCATTTCGCTTAAAGGTCGGGCGGGGCTGTGCAGCTTTTCTGGTAAAGTGGGGCCTTCCGGTTGGCTATAGAAAAGGCCCGTCAGGATTTCGCCTTTTCTATAAGATTCGCGAATCGCGGCGATCGCCTGCAAGGGGTCGGCAAAGGGCGCGGTTTCTGCCATCGGCACTTCGTGAGCCTTCAGGTAAGGATAACTTTTGGTCGACTCATTGTGATTGTTGAAGGTGATGCAAGGAGAGAGTACATCAATCAGGGCTGTCCCCGGATGTTCAAAAGCTTTTTGCAAGACCTTCGCAAACTGTGCGGGATTACCCACGAAACTTCGCGCGACAAAGCCACATCCTAATTCCAGACTGAGCGTGCAAAGATCCAAGGTGTCGTGAAGAAAGATCTCACCAGTTTTTCGAGGGGAATGGGGATCGGCCGTGGGTGAAAATTGTCCCTTGGTTAATCCATAAACACCATTGTTCGCCACGATATAAACCATGGGGACGTTTCTCTTGATCAGGTGAATGAAGCCCCCGATTCCGATGCTGGCGGTGTCGCCATCGCCACTGATACCCAGAATTTTTAGCTGAGGATTGGCGAGCTTCGCTCCCGTGGCCACAGGCGCCATACGACCGTGCATTGAGTTGAAGGCGAAAGACTGAGACATAAAATAGGCCGGCAGTTTCGATGAACAGCCGATGCCCGAGATTTTTGCAACGTCAAACGGGTGAATACCCAGTTGAAAACAGGCATTAGATATTTGCGTCGAAATCAGATCATGCCCACAACCAGTGCAAAGAGTGGAAGGACTGCCTTTGTAGTCATTTTTAGTGAGCGGCGTGGTTTGCATGATTAAAATCCTTTAGTAGTTTTTCAGCAGTAACAGGGAGTCCGTCGTGATATCGCAGAGACACAAGCTTCGTAGCCAGGTGAGGAAACTCCGAGGCCAAAAGCTGATACATTTGCCCATCACGATTTTGATCAAGGACATAGACTTTTTTATTCTCTTCAAGAAATTTCTGAACTTCTGCGGTGAAGGGAAGAGCACGCAGTCGACAAGAGTTTAACGAAGTCGCTGGGGTCAGTAACGCCTTCATTTCTGCAACAACGGCATCCAAGGCGCCGTAGTATAAAATCCCCTCTTGCGCAGAGTCTGGGGCTTTCTCGATAAGAGGCGCAGGTACTAAAGACTTTGCCGTCTCCCATTTTTTCAACAGCCGTTCTGTCACTTGTGTGTAGGCGATGGGGTTTTCAGTATATTGAGCGGATTCATTGTGGCCTGAGCCTCGAGTGAAGTAGGCTGCTTTGGCATGTTTTGCTCCAGGCAATGTACGATAGGGGATGCCATCTCCTTCGCAATCTTTGTAGCGATCGAAAGAAGCTCCTTTTTCTAATTCTGCCACCGTCAAAATCTTGCCGCGATCAAAAGGCTTTTCCGGGTAAGACCATTTGTTTTCAACCCACAGATTCATTCCTAAATCCAAATCGCTAAGAACAATGACCAAAGTTTGCAGGCGCTCTGCCAAATCAAAACAGGCTTGGCCGAACTCAAAACAATCTGACAAAGTTCCCGGCAAAAGACAGACATGCTTGGTATCGCCGTGGGAAAGGAAGTGGGCGAAAGTGATATCCCCTTGCGCTGTTCGGGTCGGAAGACCCGTTGACGGTCCTGCTCGTTGCACATCCCAAATCACCGAAGGAATTTCGGCGTAATAAGCGTAGCCCGCAGCTTCGGCCATAAGGCTCAGCCCCGGTCCTGACGTCGCGGTTAAAGCTCGTGCGCCGGCCCACCCCGCGCCCAACACCATACAGATGGCAGAAAGTTCGTCTTCACTTTGTACAATGACGTGGGCTGAAGAACCCTCACTGCTCTGCGGACGATATTTTTTGGCCAGGCTTTGATAGGTTTCAACCACCGAGGTTGAAGGAGTAATGGGATACCAGCTTAAAAAAGAACACCCCCCATACAGCAACCCCATGGCCGAAGCGGTGTTGCCATCCATCAGGACCTGAGTTTGCAGCGCAGGACCGGCTGCGACTTTAAACTGGCGAGGCGAGTCCGAGTAGGTATTATTAAAATATTCGCGACCCTTCAGCGCCGCGGTTGTATTCAGGCGCAAAGCATTTTCATTCTTGCTGAAATGCTTTTCTAAAGTCTGAAGTAAAATCTGTTCGGGAATATCCAGATAGGCTGAAACAGCTCCGACATAAAGCATATTACTGACGGGTTTGCGATACTTGATCGCGACATCCATCTCATCCAGAATTTTTTTATACGGAATTGCGAACGCTGATGAGGGGAGCGTGACATTATCTAAAGGCGTTTCCTGATCATAAAATAAAATACCATGGTCTGACATTTCTCGCAGATCCTGCGCCAAGGTCTTCGCATTGTAATTGATCAGGATATCGCAATTTTCTTTCGCTCCGGTGAAGCCATGTTGATTCACGCGAATGGCAAACCAGGTGGGCATCCCCTGAATGTTTGAGGGAAAGAAATTCTTCGATCCCACGGGAATATTCATTTTGAAAAAACACCTCATCAAAACTTGATTCGCAGTTTGACTTCCGGTTCCGTTGATCGTGGCAATTTTTATTGTGAAATCATTGACGAGACTCATAAGCACCTCGTGGCCAGATTAAAAGAGATTGATCTTTTCGCACAACTATTTCTGTCTCCACCCTGGGAATATTAAATGTTTCTTGAGCAGAAAGAAAACGGTGATATAAGAAATGAAACGAGGTTATCAAGATGAAGAAATTTGAGTCTCCCAATTTTTTAAACACAGATTCTCTTTTTACTGAAGATGAGTTGATGGTCCGAAACCTTATACGGGACTTCGTGACTCGCGAAATTCTGCCATCTATCGGCGAACAATATGACAAAGGTCATTTCCCCACTGAAATTATTCCACGTTTAGGAGAGTTGGGGACTTTGGGAGCGACAATTCAAGGTCATGGCTGTGCGGGCATTAACTACACTTCTTATGGCCTGATCATGCAGGAATTAGAGCGAGGAGACAGTGGGCTACGCAGCTTCGTCAGCGTTCAAGGCGCACTGTGCATGCATCCAATTGATGCGTTTGGAACGGAAGAGCATAAAAAGAAATACCTGCCGAAGATGGCCAAGGGTGAATTGGTGGGCTGCTTCGGTTTGACTGAACCTGATTTCGGTTCCAATCCTGGGGGAATGATTACACGGGCCCGCAAAGACGGTAATAGCTACATCTTGAACGGGTCAAAAATGTGGATCACCAACGGTGGTTTCGCAGGAGTTGCGATTGTTTGGGCGAAGGACGATGAAGGCGAAATTCGCGGCTTTATCGTTGATCGCGACTTACCGGGGTTTACGGTCAGGAATATTGAAAAGAAGTTTTCTCTGAAAGCTTCTGTTACTTCCGAATTGATTTTTGAAGATTGTCGGGTTCCAGCGTCGCAGATGCTCAACGTGAAGGGACTTAAAGGACCGTTCTCATGTTTGAATCATGCCCGCTTCGGAATTTCCTGGGGCGTTTTGGGTGCGGCCATGGCTTGTTACGACGAAGCTTTGAATTACGCGCAGACCCGTATTCAGTTTGATAAGCCTATCGCCAGCTTCCAGTTGATTCAGGCAAAATTGGTTCACATGCTGACCGAGATCACCAAAGGACAACTATTAGCTTTGCAGGTGGGACGTTTGAAAGATAAGGGCGAGGCGCAACCGGTTCATATTTCCATGGCAAAAATGAACAATGTCTCTAAAGCATTAGAGATCGCTCGTATGGCGCGAGATATTTTAGGCGCCAGCGGTATCACTTACGAATATCAGACGGGTCGTCATATGTTGAACTTGGAAAGTGTTAATACGTACGAAGGAACAGAAGACATCCATCGTTTGATTATTGGTCAGCATATCACAGGCATTCCCGCATTCCGCTAAAGCCGGGCTTCGCAAGTCCATGCTTTCTTAATAAGTGTCTGGAGGTCTTTTAGAAAGCCCCAGACACTCTGTGTTTCATACGTGCCTTCTTACTTGCAGCTCAAAGCGGTGATGAATGAATCCGCGTAAGAGTAAAGCAGGTCCTCTTCCCCAATATACTCAGGTCGCCCCATCATCATTCCCACGGCCAGTTCCCGGGGCAGATAGCGCAGACTGATAAAGTCTGGAAGGTTTTTTCCTTCAATCAAAACGATGTTCTTTTGTTTTCCGAAAATTTTCAATTTTCCTTCTTTTGGATTACTGAGGTCCGAATAGCGCTGTAGCGCCTTATCCTCAAGAGTCACTTGGATATCTTTGCCGACTTGTTCAAACTTCAGAATGTGCGTGCTGGTAACCGCTTGGCAGCTTTTGACGGGAAGAGCTGTAGCCTTCGCGGTGACGGACGCCAAAACAATCGCGCTGACGGCGATAACATATTTCATAAAACCTCCGGTGTGCCAGAAGTTCTAACAGAGAAGTGCCGAGCGTTTTTAATTAACATCTTGTCATGACGACCTAGTAACTGACAGAAATGTTTCCTCAGTGCCCGCAAATGAAAAAGACGCCGCAGTCGCGACGTCCTCTCAAGATAATTTCAAGCTTCTTAAAGGGTTGTGAAAACAGCATCAAAATTCGTAAAGACCGCAACAGTACCGTCTTCATAGGTGACGGTCGCACTGCTGCTGTAGGGACGATTTTTTTTCCCACGCACGACGGCGGTTAGACGGCCCTCTTCATTTTCCAAAGTCAATTGTTCCGCCGTGTAAAGAGGATTGATGCCTCCGTTGATGCGTTCCCGCTGAATAATTTCATAGACCTGGACACCATGCGAGGAAGCAAGCGAGACATAAGCCGTCGCGAAGCCCACTCTTTTTCCGAAACAGAAAGTTTGAATTTCGTTGTATCCGCAGACAGAAGGAACGAAAGTCCCCACAGGTTTTAACTCTGCCATCGCCGTAGAACAGAACAACGCGCCCCAAAGGATCAGTGCTTTCATGTGTATCTCCTAAGAATGATTTTCTATATTTATATGTTGATGTGTCTGAGCTAAAACCATGCCGCCTCATAAGCGACTTATGAGTGGAGAGTCTCATCCACAGGAAAAAACTATCTTAGGCAGTTCCAAAAAGGATACAACGTCTTCTTGGAGGATTGCAGGAGTTTAACCGACTAGGTGCAACCTCGAATGAGAAAAAGCACAATAAGAACGGGAATAGGAATGCCAATTGCCCAAAGAAGAATCCAACCAATTTTTCCTGACTGATTCTTAAGATCCATAATCGCCCCTTCCATATGGCAGTCGGCGGCAATTATCCTCGGAAATGCGCAAAGAATGCCGCCACTTCTTTACAGAGCAATTTACAAGCCATGTAGACCAGTAGGACGGCAAAAATGATGAATTACAGATTTCGCTGTAAGGGGGACTGCAGAACAGGCCAGGTGCTTTTGAAAACCGCCGGGCGCCCTTTGAAAACTAGGACGCCGAAAGTTCCATAGTGAGTCAGGCGCGAAGCCCACTCTTCAGGATTATTCTCTTTGCTCCAGCGCACCCATACCACTGGTTGTTGCGGATTTGATTTCAGGCGCATGACTAAAACGGTGCTGGTTTCCTGAAGATTGAATTCCTGTGTGTCGATACGAAGTGTTGTGTCTGTCAGTTCGAATTTTTGCTCACTCAACTGCGTCTTCACAAATTGCGCAAACAAATCCTTATCACCGATCAGAACTAAAGCACCTTGCGGGGCCAGACTCAAGGTCTCTGTGACTTTGTTGAAGCTGTCTTGTCCGTCTGTGGCTGCGGCCCAAACACGCGCAAACTTTTCTGCTTGCGGTTGAGCTGGATCGAAATAGAAGTGCACTTCCGGGCTTCCTAGAATCGAAGAAAGTGTGGCGGGACGTTCCTCAATAAAAAGCTTTCTGAAAACATGGTAGTCAGGATCGACAGCCACTTTGACCGGACGCGAATGGCTGACCAATGAAAACACCTGGGACTTGTCAAAAAGACGTGCCAACTGACGAACTTCTTGGCCGTTTTCAAGAGTCCAGATAACCGGAATGTTCAACTCGTAAGACGGGGCATTTTGTGTCTGTGCTAGAACGTAAGTCGTGCTGTAAGAACCGTCCAGCCAGCGCATCACCTTAACGTCGGGAAGCTCGATTTGCGGGGCCCCTTCACGGTCTAACCATTGCGTGAAAAAAGTGTTCAGGTTTTGATTCGTCACCTTCTCAAAACTTTTTTGAATTTCAAAAAATGAAACGCGTTGAAAAAGATTTTCGGAATAAAAGTCCTGCAAGGCTTTTTTGAATAGGTCTTTACCGAAACGGAATTCCAGCATGTGGAAAATCATCATGGTTTTGCCATACCCCACGGCTTGCGAGCTGGAATTATGGCGACCGCGGAACTGACGGACCGGGAAGTCATTCTTAGGATTGGCGGCGACGAAGTCCGCGTAGTTGATCAGAGTGTTTAAGCGGTAGCCACGATCATTGCCGGCCAACTCTTGTTGCCAATGATCGGCCATGTAAGTAGTAAGTCCTTCGCACCAATTTCCCTTATCGTAATCCACGTAGACACTGTTGCCCCACCAGTTGTGCAGCACTTCATGGGGCAGCGACGAATTCAGCAGAAAAGGAAGACGAATCACTGTAGGACCTAACAAAGTGAAGCTGGGCATGCCGTAGCCTGTCTCCCAGAAATTCTCAACCACCGTGAAAGAAGAATATGGATAAGGAGAAATAGCTGAAGAATAGTGTTCAAGGAAACCCGGGATCAAAGAAATAAAATTTTGCGCCAAAGAGGAATCATCTTTGCGCAAGAGAACTTGGACTTTTTTTCCGTCTTTCAGTTCTTTTTCATAAAAAGAAAACGGACCGGCAACCAGATAGATTTCTTCTTGCGGATAAATTTCGACGAAGCGGGACGTGCGCGAGGAGGCATCGACTTCCATACTTGTGATCTGGCCCTGAACCAATGAGCGCCACGCCACGGGAGTTTTCACGGAAATGTCGAAACTTTTTTGTGTATCTAAAAAAGAAGGATACCAGTAAGTGCTGCCAAAAAGGGTGGCGCCTTCAGGAGCGATTAAACCGTCAGAGTTGTCGTTGACGACGGGGTCATAAATCACTCCTTGGTAGTATAAGGAAACCTTGTTGTCCTGGTTACTCAGTTGCAGACCGTACTCGGCATAAGGTTCTTCTTTAGTCGCAGGGTGAAGAAGAATCAGGCTGTCATCGGAACTCGTGACAGAAACTTGCAGATCTTTGTGTAGAACGAAACTCAGTTTGCGGGGCGTGTCTTTGGCGAAAGTCAAAGTGTCCTGGGCCTTGAGCATCTTTAGGCCCGGAATAATTTCTACCTGCATTTTATGATGAACAGGGGCCGCGTGCGATTGCAGCGTTACGAGAAGAATTAAAAGAAGACCGATCACAATCATCAGTTTGTGAAGTGCTTGCGCCTTGGACATTTTTTACCTCTGAAGCGGCGGTCTTTTTACGCCTGTCCTTCAGGCAGGTCAAAGGGATTTCAGAGGCGAGGCTCCGAGGACAGAAGGGGTGAATAAATTTTGAATTTTATTCCACTTTTCACAGGTCGGCGCCTCGATAGTGACTCTTTCACCACTCCACGGATGGGTGAATTCCAGGCGCAAAGCTCGAAGGCACAGACCCTCGATCCCCACGTCATTACGAAAGAAACGGTTGTGATGCGAATCCCCGTGAACGGCATCCCCTAAAAGAGGGTGAGATATACGGTTGAAATGACGGCGAATCTGGTGATAGCGGCCTGTGTGCGGGACCACCTCCACCCAGGAATAGCGGGCCGTGGGAAATTTTTTACCCACAGCCACCGGGAACTCGATGGTGCCTAATCGTTTATAAGTGGTTTTGGCGTCGACCAGGTCCCCGGTCGAATCTAGTTCCAAAGGGAGATCGATTTGCCCCTCGTCTTTAACGTACCCGCGCACCACCGCCTGATAGGTTTTGTGGGTGGCGCGCTCAGTAAAAAGTTTGCAAATCTGGCTTGCCGCTTGGGAAGAGAGCGCAAACAGCAAAACGCCACTGGTTGCGGCATCAAGGCGATGAACCGGGTAGACGTGTTGTTTCATCATGCGGCGAGCGTGATACAGACAGATTTTATCCCGAGAAACACGATGCTGAACGTTTTCGTGAGGATGAACATGAAATCCCGACGGTTTATTAACCGCGATAAAGTAGTCATCCTTGTAAAGCAATTCCACGAAAATCCTTAAGGTTGTCCCGCCCAAATATAATAAACGCTGCCGCCTTTAAGCTGGCTGACTACGGTGTCGATGTGTTTTTGTTCCACCGCAGGACAGCCTTCGCTGCGACCCAGGGGCTTATACTGAGGGTCGACATACCAGGCTCCATGGACGACGATGGCGCGATTCATCGCCTGATCATTGGATTTTTCTAATCCGACCAGTCGCATAGAGCGGCCATGTTTACCACTGTATTCCGCCCCGGTCACGTACATACCGAGAGACGACATCTTGGAGCCCTCAATATTGGAAAATTTTTTGGCCATGCCCGTGTGATTCGGATCGGAACCGCGGCCGTGTGAAACCAGATACCGTGTGACAAGCCCGGTTTTCATATCAATGACATACATGCGCTTTTGGCTCGAATTCTGAGTGAAATCAATCACTGTCACGTAGTTTTTATTGGCGATCTTATTATAGTAAACATCGTAATAGGTAAGGGCTTTTTCTAGCGCCACCGTCGGGATCTCTTTTTTGGGGTCGACGTAATCGTATTTGGCAAGATTGACTGTCGGTGTCTGTGCAAAGGCAGAAGAGAGAAAGAAAAAGCCCAGAAGAGTCATCCAACGTAAATTCATAGCTGCTCCATTTTCCAGAAATTCATGTGTTGAAGATCAATCGGAGTTCGCGCTGGGGACTTGACGCTGGCGTAAAGGAATTTGGACCTTCGTAGAGCCTTTGGTTTTTTCACACAAGGGGTGTCTAGAAATTGAGTTCTTCTTTTGGATCGCTCATTCTGGTTTAAAAAGAGATGCCGGGAGAGCTTTTTATGATCAGTAAGAAGGTCCTTTTTGTTTTAACCAACACCGAGCGGCTGGGCGATTCGGGGCATCACACGGGCGCCTATCTTTCGGAAATCACCCATCCATATGACGAGTTATGCCGTGCGGGGTTCGAGATTGATATGGCTAGTCCCAAGGGCGGTAAAGTGCCGCTAGATGGTGTGAAGATGGATGACCCTTTAAATGCCACGTGGATGAACGATGAAGATTTTCTGGAAAAGATAGAACACACGTTGCTGCCTGCTAATGTGAGCGCCCAAGACTATGCGGCGATTCTTTTTGTGGGTGGCCACGGAGCCATGTTCGATTTGCCGGAATGTGTTCCTTTGCAACAAATCACGGCACAGATTTTTGAAAATGAGGGCGTCGTAGCTTCTGTTTGTCATGGTGCTGCGGGGCTGGTGAATGTGCGTCTTTCTACTGGCGACTATTTGTTGAAAGGCCACGAGATGTCTGCGTTTACCAATGAAGAAGAAGAGGCCGTCGGTATGGAAAAAGTTGTCCCTTTTTTACTTGAAACAAAGTTGCAAGAACGGGGCGCGCAATTTTCTTCAGCCCCCAAGTTCACCGCACACGTGGTGAAAAGTGGACGATTGGTGAGTGGGCAAAATCCTGCTTCGGCAGCGGAAGTAGGTCAGGCTCTTGTGGAAGTGCTCGACTTTATTTCAGAGGGACGAACAGTTCCGGAAAAAAACTGGTGCGAATGGGGGCATCCATAATGACAATGACAGCGGAATCACAGGTTATCGCGCACAGTCCGCGCTTTTTGAAAGTTCTGGACATGGCTAAAAGAGTCTCGGCCAGTTCGGCCAATGTTCTTATCACCGGAGAAAGCGGTACGGGAAAAGAAATCATCGCTCGAATGATTCATGATCTCAGTCCACGGCGCAAAGAACCCTTTGTGCCGATCAACTGCTCGGCCATTCCTGAGCAGTTATTGGAAAGCGAGCTTTTCGGTTATGCCAAGGGGGCATTCACCGGAGCGGGAGGACACAAAGCCGGCCTGTTTGAAGAAGCGAATGGGGGGACATTGTTTTTGGATGAAATCGGTGATCTGGATTTGCATCTGCAAGCGAAACTCTTGCGTGTTTTGCAGGAAAAGAAAGTCAAGCGAGTGGGGGAAAACCACTACCGCCCTCTGAATATTCGAATATTGGCGGCAACTCACAACGATCTCAGCGAAGATGTGCAGCAGAAAAAATTTCGCGAAGATCTCTATTTTCGATTGAACGTCGTGCCGATCGAAGTTCCGCCTTTGCGCGAAAGAATGGATGATATTCTTCCTTTGGCGGAATACTTTTTAAAGAAATATTCTTTGCGGCACCACGCTGTCGAAAAGCACTTCGCGGCCGAGGTGCGCAGTTATCTGTTGTCTCACTCGTGGTGGGGAAATGTCCGTGAATTGGAAAACACCATAGAACGCGCGGTGGTTTTAAGCGCGGGTGCCGAAATCACCGTGAATGATTTAGATGGAAATCAGAAAAGGGCGCTCAGTCTGGAGTCTGTGTTTGAGCGCCTTTGTCAGAAAGAGGGACGACTTCTTTCTCTTGAGGAAATGGCTCGACAGTATATTGAGTACGCACTACAAGTGAATAAGGGCGCCCGGGAAAAAACCGCGAAGGATTTGGGAATAGATCGAAAAACCCTTTATCGCAAGACGCACCACCAGCAGCAACGTGCCTAATGCACGTGCGAGCGGGGTTTCTCGTGACTGGAGGTTGGTCCCTCGTTCATGCCTTCTCCGGCGTAAGCCGAGGTTTCGGAACTGCGAGCAGCTCGACGAATTTCGCGTTCTTTGACAAAATCCATGACCAAGGCGGATAAAGCTTGCTCTAGGGAACTCGGGTGACGTTGCAGTTCAGCCTCTTCTTCTTCCTGTTCATGTTTGAGTTTGCGCTTAATTTGTTGTTTGGCTTTCACCGCTCCCGGCCAGGCGCGCAGAAAGACCACGGCAAAAGCCGCAGAGGCTAAAACAATCAGGCCGACGCCCGTACTCAGCGTGGCCGACCATAGGATACTTCCGGTGCGATCCCACTGCATCGAGAGATCCAGTAAAGAGATAAACAATCCACCGGTGAAAAAGATGACGGCCGCCACACCCACTAAAATAAGAGTCACCATGCGGCGACTGCGAAAGGACACCTCATCAAAAATTTCGATGGCGGCATCCTTAAAGCCGCGGGGTCTCATGTTCAAACGACCAAAAACGAACGACAGAACTAATGCTAACCACTTCATTGCGACTCCCTGGATGATAGAGGAGGTCACAAAAACGGACCTCCTAACGGAAACTGAATTGAATTATTTGCGACGAATCAAGAGACCGGCCACCAGACCCACTGCGGCGGCACCTAGGATTGTATAGAAGGGATGAGCCTTCACAAAATCTTCGGAAGCGTCCATGGCTTCGCGGGCTTTGTCTTGAGCCATGTGATATGTATCCGTCCAGCCACTTCTTTCAAGTTCCTGCTTCACACCTTGTTTTACATTTTCTTTGATGTTGCCAAGGTTGCTTCTGAAATCGTTTGGGGTCGTTTCCATGAATCCACTCCTTTTTGTGTTGTTGGTAATCACTATTGTGAGCAAAGCACGATCAGTGCCAACTCAAAGCGATGCAGAGGGGATTTTGGATCATCCTGAGAGGTAATAATCCCTTTCCTCGCAGGGATTCTTGCCCCATTTGACTTTTAATATTCTCCGGTTGAGGATGTGGTGATGAGAAAAACCCTTGTCTTATTCGCCCATCCCTTCTCAAAGCAATCCCGTGTCAACCGCGCTATCATGGAGCAGCTTCGCGATCTAAAGAATGTTTACGTGCACGATCTTTATGAAACTTATCCTTATTTTCACATTCAGGTGCAAAAAGAGCAGGAGCTTTTGATGGCTCATGATCTTGTAGTTTGGCAACATCCTTTTTATTGGTTTTCGATGCCCCCCTTGATGAAGCTTTGGTGCGATGAAGTTTTGCGCCGGGGGTTTGCATACGGTCCAGGCGGAGACAAGCTTCATGGCAAAGATTTTTTCTTATCAATTACAACGGGGGGATGGACGGACCCCAATGCGCCCGGAAATGTCGACGAATTTTTTCCTCCTTATCGCAAGACCATCGAGTTGTGCGGAATGAAATGGCACAAACCCCTGGTTATGACCGGAACGGGAAAAGCCACCGAAGAACAAATTCTTTTGCACGCAGAAAATGTCCGCCAACGAATGGTGGACTACTGCGCGACGGGTGTCTGTAAAGACGTTTAGGAATAGGTGATGGAATCAGGCGGTCTTTTTTATATTTTGGTTTTTCTAGTAGCGGCATTGGTCTGCGTGCCAATTTGCAAGCGGTTGGGATTGGGGTCGGTCTTGGGTTACCTTCTGGCGGGAATGATCATCGGCCCTCACGGACTGAAAGTGATTGTCGGTGTCCAGGATATCATGCACCTTTCCGAATTTGGCGTTGTGCTGTTGATGTTTCTTATTGGCCTTGAACTTGCGCCAAAGAAACTTTGGGATATGCGTGTTTCCATTTTTGGTCTGGGTGGTTTGCAAGTAACCTTGGTGGGTGTCACGATCGCCTTGCTCACAAAAGTGTTTTTCGCGCAAAGTATTGCGGTTTCAGGATTGGTGGGAATGGCCTTTGCGTTGTCGTCAACGGCCCTCGGTCTGCAACTTCTTTCCGAAAGAAAGCTGTTAACGACCACGGCGGGTTCGTCGGCATTTTCGATTCTGCTTTTTCAGGACATCGCTGTGATTCCCATGATCGCGATCTTGCCTTTAATGACATTGAGTGCGGGGGAGTCATCCAGCCACGAGAATCCTTGGGGTCATGTTTTGCAGGTGGGGATGATTTTGACGGCCGTCATTGTTTTCGGTCGTTTGCTGCTGCGTCATCTTCTGCGTTGGATTGGCTCTTTGCATTTGCGCGAAATATTCACCGCCTTTGCGCTATTCTTAGTGATTGGGATGTCCTTTCTGATGCAAAAGTTAGGACTTTCGATGGCCTTGGGGGCCTTTTTGGCCGGAGTGCTTTTGGCGGATAGTGAGTATCGCCACGCTCTGGAGACTGACATTGAACCTTTTAAAGGGTTGCTGATGGGGCTGTTCTTCATGTCCGTCGGTATGAGTGTGGATCTGATGAAGGTTTTTGCCAGTCCCGGTCCGTTTTTGCTTTTAGTCTTGCTGGTCTTTATCATAAAAACCGCCTTGCATGCGGGATTGGCTTTTTTGTTTCAGTTGCCGCGAACCCAGGTTCCCTTCTTTGCAATCCTCCTGTCGCAGATCGGAGAATTCGCTTTTGTTTTGATCGGGACGGCACAAGGATTGCGGGTTCTTGATCAGGCAACCACGGGAACTTTAACGGCCATTGTGGCTTTATCCATGTTGTTCACTCCTTTGGCTGTTCTTATTTACGATAAAATTTATCTTCGCTATTTTTCGCGAAAATCCCCCATGGAAGAGGAAAAAATCGAAGATGAACACAGTCCTGTCATTATTGCCGGCTTCGGTCGTTTCGGGCAGATCATCGGTCGTTTGCTTTATGCCAACAGAGTGAAAGCCACGGTTTTAGATCACGAGCCCAGTCAGATCGAAATGCTGCGGCGTTTTGGTTTTAAAGTCTACTATGGCGATGCGACCCGCATGGATCTTTTGGAGGCGGCGGGGGCTCGTCATGCTCAGATTCTGGTTGTTGCGATCGACGATATGGACGACGGTCTAAAACTGATTGATGCGGTTCGCGAGACCTTTCCGCATTTAAAGATTTTTGCCCGGGCACGGAATGTAGCTCACGTTTATGCTTTGATGGATCGGAATGTTTTTAATTTCGAACGAGAAGTTTTTGAATCGTCGCTAAGAATGGGATCGTCCATTTTACGGTCTTTGGGATGGCCGGCTTATCAAAGTGTGATTGCCGCCAATATTTTCCGGGATCATAATAATCAGATGCTAGAGGATTTGCATCATCGGCAAGGGGATCCTGACGACATGGTTTCGCGCTCGAAACAGGCGCGGGATGATCTGGAAAAAATGTTCCAACAGGAAAATCAGTATCTTGAACGTACGGAATCTTGGAGTAATGAGCAGTGAAGCAGTTGTTTTTCGTTTTTGTATTAGGGGTGGCTTCGGCCTCGGCGGCCTATGCGAATCCCTGCCAGGAAAAAAAAGGGGCCCTGGATTTTGGTTCTGGAACCACCAAGGCCTTTGCGGCGATTGTGGATACCTGTCAGAAAAAAATCGTTTCGGTTCTTTATGAAGAGCGTTTACCTCTGGCGTTGAATGAAGCGTTAGAAAAATCACCGAAAAAAGAAATTCCGGTCGAAACCGTGCAAGAGGCCCTTCCTCAGATTAAAAGAATTGTGAATCAGATGACGCAGCTTGAAGTCAAAAATATTCAAGCGGTGGCTACGTCGGTATTTCGCGTGGCCAAAAATGGGGCGGCCATTGCCCAGATGATTTTCCATGAAACCAAGGTCCCCATTCAGGTGATATCACAAGAACGCGAGGCCGAACTTGGATACTGGTCTGCTTTGGCCCAAAAAGCGGTGCGACCTTCTGAGACAGTCATTGTCTGGGATATTGGCGGCGGTTCGATGCAGATGTACTCGCGTCAAAAAAACAAAGCCCACATCTATCAGGGCAATTTGGCTTCGGTGACTTTTAAAAATCAGATCCTGCAGATTCTCCAATTTAAAGATCCGGCGCAGGTGTCTTCTCCCAACCCTTTGGGCCGGCAGCGCGAAGCGGCCGTTCAGCTCGCGAAAAATCACGCCTATTTAAATGTTCCTACTTACTTCAAAGAAAAGGCCGTGGTCGCTCGCTGGATTGGTGTCGGCGGTGTTCTTTCCGCTTCAGTGCAAAGACAAGTCAAGGCCGGAGCCACAGACTTCACTGTATCCGAATTGGACGAGACTTTAAAAAGACAGGCCGTTTTGCGTGATGATCAACTGTCGGGAAGTTACAAAATTTCTGACGTTTCGAACCTTGCTCTGGTGTTGGGCTACATGCAAGCACTGAAAATTGGCAAAGTCGAAACGGCCCAGGCTTCGTTAGGACAGGGGCTGCTCTTCTATAATCTGAATAAAAAATAGACGGCCTATTGAATGTTGAGGATGGCCGCCGCCGCCGCTGGCGTTGGCATGTCCTTATCGTTCAGTACAATGACTTCGCCGCCATGACGAATCACCTCACAGGCGATATCATCCAGAATATCATCATCCTTGGCGTCTTGCTGCTTTTCATGAAAGGTGATCTCGGCGCTGCCCCGGTGCAGGTGTCCCCAGATTTCGCTATTGTCGCGCAGGAAAAGAGTTTTCACTTTGCCACCCAGCGCCGCTCTGGAAATTTTAATCAAGTCATCAATCAACCGTTTTTGGCGAGCCATTTCGTCAATCTCTAAAGTGGAAAGATTGCGCTGTTGATTTTGATTTTTTTGAATGTGCAGATTCGCCTGATGCAGAATGGCCTCGACGCGAGGAATGCCTTTAGCCGAATCTATTTTGCACAAAACAGGTTCTGAATGTGACGAGATTTCCTTATAGGCATGAAAAATGGTTTCGCTGGTGAAAATAAACAGAGGCAGGGTTTTGTAGCCCGTCTCTTTGGCCACTTTCGACTCGATCCATTTCAAAAACAATTTACCGCTGGATTTTTTCTTCAGATGACTGTCCTGGGTGCCGCGGCCTCGAGATTGTGACTTCAAATGAGGAATTTGGAAGGTTTCTGTTTCGTCCTGATGTTTCCAGTGCATGCTGTTGCTGTGTTGTCCCTGGTGATAAAGGAACGTGTGGATCTCGCTGCCGCGATGGCCGTCGCAGTTAAAAAGCACAGCTTCTGTGGGGGTTAAAACCAGGGCATGATAAGTGTTATAACCTTGCAGATCCTCAAGCAAAGGCTTCAGATGAAAAGATTCGGCGACAACGACCTTTGAAGGCAACTCGTGACCGGCGACATAATAACCCGTCCAGTGCTTATTGACGAAAATAGCTAAGCCTTCTTTTTCGTTTGCCAAAAACTCTGAAGGATTAAAGTTATAAAGAGCGTCCAAGAGTTCCTGGTGGCGTTCTTTGTGCTCGTCATAAGAAAGCAGATGCACAGCTCGTCGTACCAAGGCCTCGTATTCCATCTGCAGAGTTTTTAGCGGCATGGCAGGAATATAGATGGAGATGCAGGGGCCATCCTGGACTGAGGTAAGACGTAAAAGATCATCGTGAGTCATCTTTTCAATCATGCTTTTATTATCCTCTTAGAAGTTGGGGAACTCAAAAAGTCATTTGACAGTCCAGTGTGAGGAGTCATGTGGGGAAAACATCTTGAATTCGCTAAGATGAAAGAAGCCCCTCAACCTTACAGCAGAGAGGATGAACATGAAAACTTGGATTGTCGTCGTCAACCGTTGTGAAGCGAAGATATTTGAACATGGCAACAACCGCTCCGCAGATGTGCAATTTGTCACAAAACTGGCGAATCCCCGAGGGCGTTTGAAAGCTCAGGATATCAATGCCGATAAACCGGGAAGTTTTGTCTCAGGTTTCACGAATCATGGCACGGGCCGAGAGAAAATTGATTCACCGACTGAACATGTCGCCCAAGAGTTTGCCAAACAGGTCAGCGACTTTCTTTATGATTCTTCCCAACAACATCTTTTCGAAGAACTGATTTTAATTGCCGAGCCGCAGTTTCTGGGACGCTTGCGCGGCCTTTTAAATAAAGAAGTTCGACAATGTATTGTGCAAGAGATTGCGAAGGATCTTGTGAGTGCCGCGACCGTCACTGATTTGAAGGACCGCCTTTGGCCGTCTTCGGATTTACGCTCTGCAACTATCTAATTAGCCAGCTAAGTGGGCGAGAGAATTTACTGCGGGCGCTCTTCGGAGCGCGTGCCGCAGTGAGGTCATAAAAAATCTTTGTTTTGCAAATTGGTGGACACAAGTAAGAATCAGGTCCATGTCAAAACACGTCTTATTCTTCTTGTTACTCCCTCTTTTAACAACATGCCCTTCTGCCGCAGCCACTCTTCAGGAAGCCTATCAAGCGGCTCTGCAAAAGAACGAAACTGTGGGATTGGAAAATTCGAAAGTCACCCAGGCCAAAGAACGCGTCTCTCAGCTTCGGGGCGGTTTGCTGCCGCAGATCTCTGCCAAGGCCACCTACTTTATGCAGCCCGAGGCAAAAGATCCTTTGGCACGCGAGATTTTTCCAGACAAACAAACCACGGTGGCACTTTCCGCCAATCAGGTTCTGTTTCGCGGTCTTCGAGAGTTCGCGGGTCTGCGCCAGCAAAAAGATTTATTAGGTTCCCAAGAAGAAGCCCGCAATCAGGCGTTGTTGCAGCTCTATCAAGACGTGGCGAATTCTTATTTGAATATTCTGGCATTGGAACAAGATGCGAAGAATCTGGAAATGCAAATTACACTCTATGACGAGCGTGTCGCAGAACTCAGTGGCCGAGTTCGTCGCGGCGAATCCAATTCGACAGAGGTTCTGACCGCGCAATCGACCCAGGCCAGTCTAAAAGCCGAAGCCCAGATTGTCAGTGGCAATTTAAAAATGGCCCGCGAGGTATTTTCGTTCGTGACTGGTTTGCCGGCGACGGAAGTTTTGACTGATCCGGCGTTGACGAAGGATAAAAACATACAGGATTTGAGCTACTATTTGAAGCGAGTTGAAGAGCGCTACGACGTAAAGTCGGCACGGTTGCTTTTGCAGGCGGCAGAAGAAGACGTGCGTATTGCCAAGGGCGCTCATTGGCCTTCTTTGGATGTTGCCGGGAATTACTATCTAAAGCGTCCCGAAGGGTTCAGCGAGGATTTGAAATGGGATGTGCAGTTCACTTTGACTTTGCCTCTTTTTGAAGGCGGAACGACGCAGGCGCGCGTGCGGGAGTCCGCTTCCAAAAGAATCGAGGCGGATCTGACCTTGGCGCGTTTGCGCCGTCAAGCCGAACAAGAAATTCGCTCTTACTATGAAAACTATCAATCCCGTCTAAAGCAAGTAGAGGCTTTGGCAAAGGCCACCAGTTTGTCCCAGAAAAACTATCAGGTTCTACAGCGTGACTATCGTCGCGGCTTGGCGCGCAACGTGGATGTGCAAATCGCCTTGACGGACTTCCGGGTGGCCTCTCGAGCCCTGGATCAGGCACGTTTTGCGTCTCAATCGGAATTAGTGCGTTTGCAAATAGCCGCGGCTGAAATGTTGGCTCCCTCTGTGAAGGAAAATTAAAAAATGACTTTATCTGATTTATCAATCCGTAGGCCCGTCTTTGCGTGGATGTTGATGTTTGGTTTGATTGTCTTCGGGGCGATCAGCTTTATGCGCATGGGGGTGAGTGAATTGCCCGATGTCGATTTCCCCGTGATTTCGCTTTCGGTAAGATACGAGGGCGCGGCCCCGGAAGTGATGGAAGCGGATGTGATTGACCCCATCGAGGATGCCTTGATCAGTATCCAAGGGGTTAAGAACATCACTTCGATCGCTCGCAATAGCACGGCCGATGTGACTATTGAGTTTGATCTTGAGGTCAATATCGATGTGGCTTTTCAGGACGTTCAAGCGAAGATGGCACAAATTCAAGGAGCGTTGCCACAAGCCATGGATCCTCCGACCGTGATGAAGATCAATCCGGAAGATTTTCCTATCATGTGGTTGTCCGTTTCCAGCAATGACATGCCTTTGCAGGACATGATGGTCTATGTGAACGACCAGATCCGAGACCGGCTTACCACGGTCCCGGGTGTAGGAAATCTGTGGATGCCGGGATATCTGGAGCCCAATCTGCGGGTCTGGATTCGCAATGAGGATTTGCACAAGTACGCGCTGTCAGTCTCTGACGTGGTGTCCACTTTGCGCAATGAACATGCGGAACCTCCGGCCGGTCGCGCCGAATACAATAAAACGGAATACAGCCTGCGTACTTTGGGCGAGGCTAAAAAGATCGATCAGTTTAATAAAATTCTGATCAATTCGCGTGGGGGAGGTCCCAACTACAGTCCGATTCCTTTAGAGCGTGTTGCCGACTTTAAGGAAGGCACGGTCGATGTTGTCCAGTTCGCGCGGGCCAACGGAAAATTCGCGGTCGGCCTGGGAGTCGTAAAACAGCGCGGTTCCAACGCCGTTTCCGTTGCGCATGCGGTGAAAGATCGTATTGATGAAATTCAAAAGACCTTGCCTGAAGGTATGCAGATTGTCGTCAACTATGACGGGACCAAATTCGTTGAAGAATCAGTCCATGAATTAGTGCTGACGTTGATTCTTGCGGCGATCCTAACTTCGTTGGTCTGCTGGCTTTTCTTGGGTTCGTGGTCTTCGACTTTCAACGTTTTGTTGGCCATTCCGACCTCTGTATTGGGAAGTTTCATTATCCTGTACTTTGCCGGTTTCACGTTGAATATCTTCACCCTGATGGGGCTGAGTCTGGCGATCGGGATTGTCGTCGATGATGCGATCATGGTTCTTGAAAATATCATTCGGCATTTAGAAATGGGCAAAAAGAAAAAAAAAGCCGCTCTGGTCGGCGCGCGCGAAATCACTTTTGCGGCCATGGCTGCGTCCGTCTCTTTGGTTGCGATCTTTTTACCGATTGCTTTTATGGAAGGTTTGATTGGCCGCTTTCTTTTTCAATTCGGTGTGACCATGAGTGCGGCGGTGATGATCTCGCTTTTGGAAGCGTTGACCTTGACACCGATGCGGGCCTCTCAGTTTGTGGAATCAGGAGAAAGAACCACGCGGATCGGTCGCGGGTTTGAATCTGGATTCCAGCGTCTGCATGATCTTTATACGCGCTCTTTAAAGGTTTCGTTAAATCATCGTTGGAAAGTTATCGGGGCTTCGTTGGTGTTTTTTGTTGTCAGTTTCGGATCCGTCGCCTTTTTAAAAGGGGAGTTCCAACCAGCTCAAGATCAAAGCTCACTGATGATTCAAATTAGCAACCCGCCGAAGTCCGCGATTTCTTTTACCGACGAAAAGGTGAAGATCATCGAAGACTTTTTGCACAAGCGCTCTGAGGTCAAGTCGACCTTCGTGGCGGCCGGCGGTTTCACGGGCGGAGAAGCGAACAATGCCATCATTTTCGTGGATCTTAAGCCCAAAGGTGACCGCGGCAAAGATGCGGAAAAAGGTAAAGAACTGTCCCAACAGCAATTCATTGAAGTGGTTCGTGACTATTTAAATAAAACCATTCCCGACGCGAAACCTCAGGTGCAGGATCCTTCCACACAGGGCTTTGGCGGCGGAGGCGGCAAGGGGTTCCCGGTCGAGTTCAGCATTCAAGGCCCGAACTGGAACGAACTGGGAAAATATTCCGAAACTATTGTGGAAGAGTTGAAAAATAAAAAGATCATGACCGATGTCAGCTCAGACTATCAGGCGGGGGCTCCTGAAATTCAGGTGATTCCCAATCGTCAAAAAGCGTCTGATCGCGGTGTCAGTGTCATTGCCATCGGCGAGGTGTTAAATGCCATGATGGGCGGGGTGGTTGCCGGGAGTTACGAAAAAGGTGGCCATCGTTACGACATCCGCGTAAAAATGGCTGACAATGGACAGGCTCCTCACGAGCGCATTCGCCAGTTAAAGGTGCGCAACAATCGCGGTGAACTTGTGCCTATCGCTGACGTGGTGGACATTAAAGAAGCCTCGGTCGCATCCACGATCTCGCGCAAGAATCGTCAGCGCTCAATTATTATCTACGGAAATATGGGGCCGGGGCTCAGTCAGCAGCAGGCGTCGGATCAAGCCATGGAAGCTGCTCGAAAGATTCTTCCGGCCGATTACAAAGTTATCATCAGCGGTTCTGCCGAAGAGTTTCAGCAAAGTTTTATCAGTTTGATTTTTGCTTTGGTGCTGGGCTTCGTCGTTGCCTACATGGTCTTGGCCTCGCAGTTTAATAGCTTTATTGATCCGATCACGGTTTTTATGGCATTGCCTTTCAGTTTTTCGGGGGCGTTTCTGGCTTTGTTGGTTGGGGGACAGTCTTTAAATATCTTCAGTATGATCGGTTTGATCTTGCTTATGGGGATTGTGAAAAAGAACTCCATCCTGTTGGTGGATTTTACGAATCAGCGTCGAGATATCGAAAAGGTGCCTGTGACTCAGGCCCTGATTGAAGCTTGCCCCACGCGTCTTCGACCGATTTTGATGACGTCCTTTGCGACCATAGCCGGAGCCGTTCCCGCGGCCTTAAGTCTGGGGCCCGGAGCAGAAGCTCGACAACCTATGGCCATTGCGGTTATCGGGGGCGTCTTGGTTTCAACCTTCCTGACCTTGTATGTCGTGCCTTGCGTGTACAGTTTGTTTGCTCGTTGGGATCGTCGCGAAAGACACTCCGACGAGATCGAAGCTTGATGTAACATCATAAATGACAAACTGGCTCTTGCGAAATCAAGAGCCTTTTTTATTTGCCCCAAAGCGAGTGGTCAAATTGCCCCGTCGAACGCTGACGCCTTAATGGTATTCGTCAGGATTTTTCGGGGTTTTGCTCCATGCCGGTGGATCACTGGCCGGGAATGACTCCATCGAACTTTCGTTGACTTCATCATATTCGTCCTCGTCGCGATAGGTCTGTCTTCGTTTGCCAGCTGACGCTTTTTTTGCAACTGTCATTGAAGCCGCAGCTCCCAGGCAAACACCCAATGATAATAAGAAGAGTCCTTTTAGTGTGCTCATGCTCTTCGTTGATGCAAGATCGGGCCCACCGTCAATTAACACGTTACTTTTTTGTCAATTGAGCTTCCCAGGAAGGCCCAGCAGCATAAGAGCACTAACAAAACAACAAGGAGAATTCATGAATACAAAACAATGTGCATCCGCTTTATTACTGGCGGCGTCCTTCACCTTCGCAACGGCTCACGCGGCCACTTACACCGATGGTGAGATCATGGAAATTGTGAAAGTCGCCAACGAGGCGGAAATCGATGCTGGTGATGTGGCTGAAGATAAAGCTAAAAATTCAGAGGTGAAAGACTTTGCCAAGCACATGATGGAAGAGCATAAGAAGAATAAAAAGGAAGGGAAGTCCGTTTCCAAGGATAATAAGATCAAAATGAAATCCAGCGCGAAAAGCAAGGAAATGGAAAAAGACGCCAAGAATAAGTTAAGCGGTCTTAAAAAAATGAAGGACGAGAATTTTGATAAGACCTATATTACTCAACAAATCGAAATGCATCAGACCCTGCTGTCAGAGCTTGATTCCAGTCTGATTCCTTCAGCCCAGGATCCAAAACTAAAAACCTTCTTGGAAGAGACTAAAACTCATGTCCAGGATCACTTGACCAAAGCGCAAGAGATTCAACAAAAGATGGCGCCGACAAATCAAAGCATGTAGTTTTTTTCAAGCCGCCTTTGTTAGGGCGGCTTGAAAAGTTTAGTTTTTAAAGAACGAAAAATAGGCGATCACCGCCACCACCACTCCCGCAATAAACATCCAGACAGAATGGGCGAGGAAAAACTTGAAAGGCGTGGGAATGTCTTTTTGATTCTTGTCTTTTTCTTCAGGCATATTTCCTCCGATACCGGCAGTATCTCGCAAGGAAAAGTGCTTTGTAAATTTGTAGCTTCGCAAAAGAAAAGGCTCTTTGCAGAGCCTTTGGCATTCAATCGAAATCTAAAGTGAAATCGGCGTGAAGGATTCCGTTTTATCGTTGAACTCCAGAAGTTCCCCTTTTTCAATGTCAAAATAGATCCCGAGAAGTGTCAATCCGCGGGTTTCAATGGCTTCGGCAACGAAAGGGAAAGAACGAAGATTTTCTAAGGAAGTGCGAATGCTTTCGTGTTCGCACAGTCGCCACAAGGGAACAGAGTCGTCCGATGAAGCTAAAGCAATGGCTCGCGTCTTGGCGGGCTCGGCAATTTTCACCCATTGCTGAAGGAAGCCTCCGGCCATCGTGTTTTCGGGATTTAAGAGTGCACGGATGCCGCCGCATTGGCTGTGACCTAAAACAATGACGTTCTCCACTTTCAAGTTCACAACGGCAAATTCGATCGCGGCGCTGACCCCATGACGACCGCCATCAGGATCAAAGGGAGGAACCAGATTCGCCACGTTGCGGACGACAAAAAGCTCTCCAGGCCCCGAAGAGGAAAGAATCGCCGGATCGACCC
Source organism: Bdellovibrio sp. ArHS (assembly GCF_000786105.1). Lineage (NCBI taxonomy): Bacteria > Pseudomonadati > Bdellovibrionota > Bdellovibrionia > Bdellovibrionales > Pseudobdellovibrionaceae > Bdellovibrio > Bdellovibrio sp. ArHS. Next base: position 71,794 of record NZ_JTEV01000021.1, on the reverse strand, counting down.
GAGAGTCTGAGCAACCGATGATCAAGGTTTTAGGAGCCTGAACACCATTTTGAAGTTTGCTGTAGACAGAGTCATCCCCTGCGTAAAATTTTTCTTTGAATTGTCGAAAACCGGTTAGAAGGCGAACTATTTCTTTCTTCAACATGTCTCGTTTTATACGCCAGATAGAGGAGCGTCACAAGTTCCACCCTCGGTTCATTGCGTCACGCCTAAACTCCTGTTTTATTGACTGAAAGCCACCTCAACCAAGCTGATGAAGGCTCTTCGATCTGAGGTCATTCGTTCGGTCGAAAAAAAACAAACATGTAATTTAGTTGGCGTTCAAGATATCCCGAACTTCCTTGGGGCTTAAATAGTAGGTATTACGAAAATGCTGAGCGATGCGCCCGCTCAGTTTTAGCATGCTAAGATCAACGCCCATTTTTTGCAGCTCTTTTATTGCGATCAGAGTTTGTTGAGGACTGGGCTTGTAGTGTCCACTTTGATCGCTGAGTTCACGTAGAACTCCTGCATTGAAAGCGGCCGTTCCAGCAAATAGGACATCTTCGCCGGCGGAAAGACTTGAATGATGAAATCGACCCCGTTCCTCAAAAGGCAGAATGAAGATGCGAAGATCTTTGTCGATCACCAAAAGGGCGCTTTCAAAACTTAAGGACTCGGCATCAAAAGGGGAGTCCGCTTTTTTTCCGTTGCGGTGAACCAGCAGCCCATTTTGAGGGATAAGCTCAAAAGCGTTTTTTTCCGCCATCGAATAGTAGTGCACTTGCCAGGGTTTTTGGGTGACGGGGTCTATATACAGTCCTCGGTCTTCGCCCCTGTAGCGTGAATCCATGGAAATCAGGGGGACAGCGGGGGACGACAGAGTCTCAGAGAAAAGATTTTGGCAGAGGGGCGGTGCTGCGTGGCCCGCGGGGAGGTTGCTCAGTCCCGTTGCCAAAAAAAGAACCCAAAAAAGCAGCTTTGATAAAAAGTTCGACATGAATATGCACTCTATATTCGCTTATTGCGTTTTAAATAGTCCACTGGCGGAGAATGCAGGACTGATGCCGAAGACGAGTCCCCTGGGGCGGTTCGCAGCCATTGCGACACGACTCTCTACTCCTCCTCCTGGTTCTGGTCTGCCCTTCATGGGATGGTCTCGATCCTGAATATCCATCGCCCAAGAAAATCGCTGATTCAAAGGAAGCAGAGATCATCTGTTTTCTGTGCGACATTTTTCCGGTGTAGGTTGAATAAGACCAATTGAAAACTTCGATATTCGTGGCAGGCTTCGTATCGAAAGCAAGGGGCCTGTTGCAGCAAATTGGTTGCTAAGTTGCGCCGATAGCGGATCTTATTCCTTTAGCGAAGGCATTCATTTTTGCAGAGTCGTTCAGCAGTTCAGCCCGTAGTTTCGAAGATATCTCCAGCTGTACTCCATTGGTTATGGCTCTATTGACTATATTCTCGAGATTTTCGCCTTTAAAACGACGGCTCGGGAACTCAACGTCGAATCCGAGCTTTTGAAGTACAACTGCTAGCCGCTCGGCAACGATTTTATTAGCACCACCTATAGCGATGGAGCTCGCATTATCATCTTTAAACCCATGTATTGAAATGCCCAACGTACTGACTCTCATTAAAGCCAAAGCTTGCGGTTCATCAAAATGATCACTCGTGATATGTAATTCGAAATTTCCGGATTTTTTAATTCCCTCAAATAAATAGAGATTGAGTGAGTTTCTGGCCACAGCACGTGTGATTTCGCTTGTTCCAAGTTCAATTCGACCCGCATGAGGCGCAATAATCGTAACCGAGCTACCGACATATTCCTTTACTGTTTGAAAATCGACACCCTCTACTTCCGATTTTTTAAGCGCTAAAAAATTTTCGTATTTATCGCCGGAGGGCGTGGTGAATAACGAAGTCCAAGAGCTCTGTCCCGCAAAACTCATTGATGAAATTAAGAAATAAAATATTGTGAAAGCTTTGGCTGGCATCAAACTATTTCCGACACGTTGGCGGCAGATTCCGCGCATAAAAAAAGCCGACTCGAAAGTCAGCTTCTTTACCTCAACAGCTCAAGTTAGTATGTGGGTTCGAGTACTGTTGGAATTGGTGCGGGTGGAGGGACTTGAACCCCCACGGACGTGAATCCAAGAGATTTTGAGTCTCTCGTGGCTACCATTACACCACACCCGCGTGAGGGATAATTTTTAAAGAAAATGACCCAAATAGACAAGTTCTTTTTTAAAAAAGAGTATTCGAAAGCAAAAAAAATGCGCTGTTTAATTTTAAAATGCCTAAAAAGATGGCTAAAATCGAATTTAAGTGAGCTCGTCCTGTCCTGAGAGAGTCTCACTCCCAGGACAGACCTTAACGTCTAATTTATTAGAAGATTATTTTTGGCAGGTGAATTGGCTGGAAGCCAAAGTGGCCACCCAAAGGGCCTTAATTTTGTTTTGCGCTTTCACTCGAACAAGTTCGTCGCCGTCATAGTCAAGACCCAGTTGCACCACCATGTTGACACCCTTCAAGGCATCTTCGCCCGTTGTTGAGGCGGGCATGTCTTTGCTGTTGAATTTAAAAACTTCGCCATTTGAAAAAAGATTTTCGGAGTGGCTGAAGAAGGCATAGGTGTTTTTATTCTCTTCGTTCACGCGAAAAATTTCCGCGCCACCATAAGCCTGGATGTCTGAGTCCGGCCCGATGGAAGAACCATTTTCCGCTAGAATTTCAAAGACCTTCGCAGAACCTTGCAGTTGAACACTCTTTAGAGTGTCGCCGTCACGAACGATGGTCACAGAGCACGGAGTCCCATCAATACCACGCCCTTTGAGAGTTTGAACCTGAGGCGCGGCGATGGATTCAAGAGAAGCCAAAACAGTGAGGGTTGTAATTGCGGTTTTCAAGAGTTTCATAAAACTACCTGTTTTCCATTTGCAATGCAGTGACATCGGCAAGAACGCAAGAGTAGTTCTTTTTGCCCATGCTGACTAGGGCTGCAGCACATTTAATATTTCCTACTTGTTTCAAAGCTCCGCCTGTTCTTTGCGAAGGGTCGATTTGAAGGCTGTCGTAAAGGAACTGGGCAACTTCACCTTTAAGGGCTACGTCAGCAGCTTTGTTCTTCTTCACAATTTTGATGTCAGCGGTGTTGTCGCCAATCATCATCGCAAAGTTATCACGTTGTGCTTCGATAGAGACCGTAGTCTTATCTGAACTTAACTCAACTGTTGAGCCTGTGCCGCCAAGAGCTTGGTAGACTGCCGCTGCCATTTTATCGGAATTTTTTGCTGGCATAGACTGACCGGAAGCTCCGTCGACGCCGAATCCGATAACGGTGAACGTTGCTGACTCCGCCGCGTGCGCTTGCAGACCGCCAAGAAGAGCGATGAGTGCGAGAGTATTTTTTAACATAAAAACCTCCTTAAGGTTTTGTTGGGGGGGGGCTGTTAATTATAAATTTAAAGCTTCAATAAGACGTTGATTCGCGGGAGCTTGAGGGCCGGACTGCAACGTCTTTAAACCAATGTGAGAGCCATCGGGAAACTGACAAAGAGAAACCTCGGTGTTTGTGCCCGTAAGAATGCCAATTTCGATGTTTCCGCCGAAGTGCTCACAGTCAGGTGCCGAATTCCCAAGCAGTGTGCTGACGGCTTGCATGTTTTTGCCATTCTTGACGGCGTGAAATAGTGTCCATGCGGAGATCTGAGCTTCACCGAAAGAGCAAAGACCCAACTGGCCATTAGAAACCTGAACGGTTTTATTGAGACCGCCCAGTTTTTTACAAAGAATCGCTGCGGGGTTTCCGCCACCAGAGATCACAATCGGTCCGGCGAATGCTGAAAAATTCAAAGAGAAGAAACTAAGCAGAATGATAAAATGTTTCATGTGTGTACCTCGTGTGAGTGGGTTTATAGCAGCTCATAACGCGCTATGATATATTTATTTTATAAAATTTCATCGTTGTTTATTAATGATTGATAAAATAATTTACGGTCATGAAAACCCTGTTTGATTTCGACAACTATCAAGACTTTCTCAGTTTTTACGTTTCCAATCCCGAGGCACCACGAGGACTGCGTACAGAGCTCGCCAAAGCCATGCAGTGCCAGGCGGCTTATCTCTCTCAGGTTCTTAATGGCAAGGCGGAACTGACGGAAGATCATGCGTTTAAGCTCGTGAATCACTTGGGTTTTTCAAATATCGAAAAAGAGTACTTTACGTTGTTAGTTCGTATCAGTCGGGCGTCAGGTCACGATTTGCAAGAGTACTTGAAAAAGCAAGCCGCCGCTTTAAGCAAGGTGGCTACTAAAGTGGATTATAAAGTGATTGCCAAAAATTTGCGTGAAGATGAAGACTTTACGAAGTACTACTTTAGCTCTTGGATTCCCTCCACGGTTCATATCGCAACCAGTTCGCCCCACTACCAAACCACTGCGGCAATTTCCCAACGCTTGGGCCTTCCAGAAAAGAAAGTTCTCGATTGTCTGCAGCTATTGGCGGAAAAGCAGCTGGTAGGCCGAAAGGGCCCCGGGGAGTGGGTGTACCAGGGGGGAAATATTCATTTACCCAAAAGTTCACCTTTGGGAGTCAATCATCAGATTCACAACAGACTGCAGGCGATTAAATCTCTTCAGACGGGCGACGACAAAGATCTTCACGTGTCAGCCGTATTCACCATGGATAAAGAAGGTTTTGAAGCGCTGAAGAAATTATTTTTAGATTCCATCGAGAAAGCGAACAAGAGAATCGCGGCCAGTGGAACAGAAGAGATTTACGGAATGTGCTGGGATCTTTTTGAAGTGTCTTGATTAAGGACCTTCGCCAACAGCGAAGATCCTTGGTGTTACAACTTCAGAGCTTCCAGTTGTTCGCGAATCCAGGGCAGATTGTCGCGAAGATCTGTGAAGATACCCACGCCATGGCAGACCCGCGAGTTCTTTTCGTCTTTCGTGCGGTGATCTACTCCCATCGAAGTAATACCGACAAGAACCAACCCCTGCGGGGTTTTGGCATAAAGAGGACCGCCAGAGTCTCCTTTGCAGACACCGTTGTCCTGTTGTTCCAGGACAAGGGTTTGCGGAATTTTAATGACGTGATTCGCTAACGCCAGGTGAAAGCGGTCGGAAATTCGTTCGCCCGACGCCGTGGTGAAACGAAGAAGGCCAGAGTCTTTAGTGTTTTCATTGGTGACGCCGTAACCCGCCATGACCAGGGTGTCTGCTGCATTGATTTGAAAACCTGCCGAGGGCAGTTCGCGAACCTTATAGCCCGGTGCTAAGCCCCCGCGAAATTTCAGAATAGCTAAATCATAGGACGAGTTCGTCCAGCTTGTGTTTTTGCTGTAGATATAGTCGTCGGGAATCGCTCTTTGCACAACCATTCGCAGGGTTCGCTTGGGTGCATTCAGCACGCAATCTACGTTATTGGAAAACGCGATCACGGTGGTCCCAGCGAAGCGCTGGGTGCAGTGGGCGGCCGTCAACACTTTGTCGTCGTCAATCAAAGTTCCGGTGCAGACACTTTCTTTTTTATCGTCGTCTATATGTACGACCATCACAGTGCTAGAACTCAATTCATTGCCAGAGCCCAGAGTTTTGCCGCCCACGATTCCGAAAGAATGACCAGAGACTTCACAAGAGGTGGGCTCTGTATTGGCCGTGAGGTTTTCACCAGTTCCGCCACCGCCTGCACAAGCAGCAAGAGTCGATAGCGATAAAGCCAGAGAGCATAGACGCAAGAAGGGCTTGAGCATTCAGGGGGCTCCTTAATCCTTATATAGAGAAGATGTTTTAGCAGAATCCTTGATCGCTCAGGGGCCAAATGGCTCCATTTGCAAGATTTTCAGAAACCGTCTTGTAAGTTGTCACATTTGTGGTCAGGGCCGGGAAGGGGGTTGTGGCAGGTAGGGTCCCACTGTCTTTAGATATCAATAACTTAGACGTTGGGGACGATTTTCGGCCCCGTTGGCATCAGGCTTGCTCTACGCCTGAATGACTAAAAAAGGTTTTTTAAACCAGTACCACGAGGAGACCTTATGAAAAAGTATTTCTATATCCTTGCGGCCTTGAGCATAGCGCCGACTTATTCGCTAGCTCAAAGCTTAGAAAGTGATGTTGATGCGGAGCTTGATCAAATGTATTCAAGCCAGCAGGCCGCACCAGCAGCCGCTTCTGCTCCCCAAGCAGGAATTGGCAATGCAGCCCCTGTCAGCGGACAGCCTATCTATATATTGAATCAGGCGACTCCGACTTCCAATGCTCAGTTGCAACAATCACAAATTCAAAAACAACCCACAACTGTGATTGAAGCCTCTCCATTGACAGAGTCCCGCGCGGAACAAATCCGTCGTGCTCGTCAAGATGCTGAGCTGCAAACAGAACAAAGAATCGTTGAAAAGCTTGAGCAGTCTCGTATGGAAGACGAGAAGAAACGTGCCGGCGTTCTTTTTGGTGATAAATTCAATCAGTTGGATCAGACCCAACAACAACCTCAACAGCCACAGCCCGTCGCTGTTCAGCCTGTTCAGGTTCAACAAGTTCAGGAGCCCAAAGAAAACACTCGCGACATCGTTCGTGAAGAAATCGCGGCGGCGATGAAAGTGGAAGAAGAAGCTCCTTTGGCGCCTCTTGAGACTAAATACGTAGCAGGTATCTTGGGTATCGGTGACTATCCAGACACTCGCCAAGTAAAAGGAAACTACGCTCTCGGTGTGGCATTCGGTACTAAGTACGATAACTTCATCGTTGAAGGTTCGTTCCTTTACTCTAACTACACAGTAGAAGGCCAAGGTTATTACACAGGCAACTACGGTTATGGTTATGGCTACTCTGGTGGCACTTACATCCCAGACTCTATCGACGTGCAACAGTACACAGGTTCTTTGGCGGCCAAAGTTCAATTGTTCTCTGGTATCATCAAGCCCGTATTCGGTGGTGTGGTTGCTTACTCGTACCGCGGTTACTCTTGGGATAACAAAAATCCTTATGGGTACGTGAACGATACTAAAGCCAACTCACATGCTATCGATATCGGTACTGTGGTGGGTGCAGACTTGGAATTCTCTCCGAAGTATTCTTTGGGTGTGGATTTCCGCTACATGTGGAATCTTTCCAGCCGTGTAAACGCGGATAGCAACACATGGATTTCTAGACCTGAGTACAGCAATTCGCTCGAAAAATTGCAGTACTATGTGATGTCTCTTGTCGGACGCGTAAATTTCTAATCTAATAGAAGAAGTTAATTATTAATTCCTCAGTGGTTTACAAGCCCCGCCCTTAAAAGCGGGGTTTGTTTTTTTGCTCCGCTGGACTTTAAGTCCGTCTTGCCTCATAGTGGGCCTATGAGATTTCTTCTTGGCCTTTTATTTTCCATCCAAGTTTCTGCTGCCACCGTCGTTACGGAAACTGTCGGGCAGGCCGCAGATCATGTAGTGACATCGCGGGAAGTGCAAATCTCGATGGTCATCGAAAATATTCTTTATCCTCCCAAAACACCTTTAAAGGGTCTGTATGAAGTGCGTCCGGGGCAGGCGGAATTTCGCAATGCCGTGACGTCGGTTTTGCTGGAATCGGTTTTGGCCTTGGAGGCAGAAAACTTCAATGTCGCATCGATTTCGGAAAGTGAAATTTCCGCAGCGATAAGCAAGGTTGAAAAGGCGGTGGCCGGTAAGACCTACTGGAGTCAACTGGAAGTGTCCTCGGTCCTTTTAAAGAAACTGGTGACACGAAAGCTAACGGCGAAAAGTTTTTTGGCGTTTAAGACGAGCTCGATGTCAGGCATCATCACCGATCAAGAGGCGCAGGCCTATTACGAAAAGAATCGGGTGAAATTTGGCAGTCATCCTTTTTCATCATTTAAAGACAACATCAAATCGTTCCTGGCACAACAACAGTTGGAAGAGCGCATTCGCTCGTGGTTTGAAGTGATTAAACGCAAATACAAAGTGCGAACCTTTCATTCGGAATAATTATGAACATTCGTTCTCTTCACAGTTCTGATAAGCCCGCAATGCGCGCGTTGGTCGAGGCTGTTCACACTCAGCAAGGGTTGCTGGCGCAGTTTTATTGGCCGCCAGATCTTTTGGGGGCAGAACTGGCGACGGCGGAAGCCGTGGGCGTTTTCGAAGGTGAGGCTTTGGCGGGTTTTATTTTGTATCGGGAACTGCCAGACGCCTGGGAGATTTCCTTGGTCGCCAGTCACCCTCGCTTTCGACGACAGGGCTATATGGAAAGACTGTTTACGTATGTCATTGCTGCAAAGGGTCAGGAAAGGCAGCTATGGCTAGAGGTTCATGAGGAAAACCTGTCGGCACAAAAACTCTATGAAAAACTAGGGTTTAAGGAGGTTCGTCGGCGCCCAAGGTATTATGCTGACAGTGGCACAGCCATTTTGTACACGCTTGAGTGAGTTCCTTCATCTCGGCCCGGGGAAGGTCAGATAAACCCTTGCATTATCTGGATTTTCTTGCTAGTTTCAGAGTCGTTCTCATGGGCCCAGCAGGCCCATTTTTTTTTGCCGCGGCGGCGGCGGGTTGAAACATCGACGGATGATCGACCAAAGCAATTCCCTCTGACAGTTGGATTTTTTGCTCGCGTGCGCTGCCGTGAACTGGACTCGTGCGCGCTGAAGTAAGTGTGCTATAGAAGGATTGCTGTAAATGTCACAAACCCCCTCGTGGATGGACAGAGTAGAAAAGATTGCCAACGATGTGGCAAACCGTGAAGGTTGCCTGCTTTATGATATCGAATTCGTTGGCGTGGGTAAGGGCAGAACATTGCGCGTTTTCATCGATAAAGAAGATGGAAGCGTTTCGCTGGATGATTGTTCCAATGTTTCTAAAGGTCTGAACGTCGTTTTAGATGCTGATGAAGATATTATTCCTGGTGAAGCCTATCACTTAGAGGTTTCCACTCCAGGCTTGGATCGTCATTTGAACAAACCTTGGCATTTCCAAAAAGTCGTAGGTAAAAAAGTGTACATCAAAACCTCCAAAGCTTTGGAGAGTGTTGGTGTCACAGATAAGAAGTGGAAGGCGACTAAAACTGTCGAACAGGTTTTAGAGTCTGCGGATAACGAAGGTGTTCGATTTGTCGTGGATAGCGTCGAGATTAAAATTCCTTACGCTCTGATCGACAAAGCAAAATTGGTATTTGAATTTACTAAAGGTCAAAAAAAGTAACGAGAGAGGAAAGTCATGGCTGAAAATATGTTTTCAGATCTTTCTAAAGTGATTGATCAAGTCGGAAAAGACAAAGGTATCGACAAGCAAGTTGTTATCGATGCAATCACTCAAGGTATGTTGGTAGCTGCTCGTAAGAAGTACGGTACTTACCGTGAAATTGAAGCCGCTTATAATGAAGACACTGGTGAAGTTGAGCTTTTTGAGTTCAAAGAAGTTGTTCCTCGCGAAAAATTCATCGATGAAGAAGTGGAAATTCCTTACGACGAAGCGCAAAAGTTGGATCCGAATGTTCAGCTAGACGACTCTATCGGTATTAAGTTGGAAGCTTCTGATTTGGGCCGTATCGCTGCACAAACCGCGAAGCAAATCATCATGCAGAAAGTGCGTGATGCGGAACGCTCTATCATCTTCAATGAGTTTGAAGAGCGTAAAGGTGAAATCGCTTCTGGTATTGCTCGTCGTGTGGAAAAAGGCGCCATCGTTGTCGACTTGGGTCGTACGGAAGCGTACATCCCACCACGTGAACAAATCCCTGGCGAACAATACAAGCCTGGCGACCGTATTCAAGGTTACTTGTCAGAGGTCCGTCAAACAACACGCGGTCCCCAAATCATCATGTCGCGCGCAGATGAGCGCTATTTGATGAAACTTTTTGAAATGGAAGTTCCAGAAATCTACGATGGCGTGGTTGAGATCATGGCGGCGGCTCGTGAGCCGGGTCAGCGTGCAAAAATCGCGGTTCGCTCTAAAGACAACTCTGTAGATCCAGTGGGCGCTTGCGTGGGTATGAAGGGTTCTCGTGTACAAAATATCGTCCAAGAACTTCGCGGCGAAAAGATCGATATCGTTCCTTGGGACGAAGATATCACTCGTTTTGCGTGCAATGCCTTGGCTCCGGCGGAAATCTCTCGCGTGTTCCTAGATGATGCCAATAAAGAGATGGAAATCGTTGTTCCAGATTCTCAATTGTCTTTGGCTATCGGTAAACGTGGTCAAAACGTGCGCTTGGCAGCGAAGTTGACGGGTTGGAAATTGGATATCATTTCTGAATCTTCAGCCGCTTCTCGTACTGCAGAATCGATCTTCAACTTGATGTTGATTCCAGGTATGAGTGAAACCATGGCGCAAAACATCTTCCAATCTGGCTTCGGGTCATTCCAAGCTGTCGCTGCGGCGGGGGTTGAAGAGTTGATGACGATTCCTGGTTATGACGATCCAGATAAAGCTGAAAAATTGTCGAAAGAAGCAAAAACATTGGTTGCGAAATACGAAGCTGACGGTGTTCCAGTTCCAACAGCTCCAACAGCAGCCAAGGACAACAAATCAAACGTTTCTGCCAAAGCCCAAGCGGACGCACTTCTTAAGCAAGAATTGCAAAAACTTGACGCTCAAGAAGCGGATGAGGAATAGGCCGGAAGGCCTGACGCCGGTGAACATCGGCAGGGTGAAGGCGGCTTGGTCGTCGGCACCAAAGCAGTAGCAACATTGAATTGGATTAAAAGAAAACAGGGAGACTGAGTGAGTAATCCAAAGGTTTTTGAGTTTGCCAAAGAGATCGGGATGACCCCGCTAGCCCTCATGGATAAAATCCGCGAGTGGAATTTGCCTGTGAAAAGTCACATGGCAGAGCTGGATCCGAAAGTTCTAGAGCAAATTAAAATTAAACTCTCAGGTGGGGATAAACCTGCTGAAGAGACTAAACCGAAAAAAGCAGCAACTCGTAAAGCGGCACCGAAAAAGGCCGCAGCTGCTTCAGAAGGGGAAACGTCGGCCACAGCAGCGCCTGCAAAAACCCCTGTTATTCGTCGTAAAAAAGAAGACGAGGCTCCGAAAGCGAAAATCGTCGCAAAAGCTGACGAGGCTGAAGCTGAAGAATCAGCATCGGCGAAGACAACTCGTGTGGTGGTGAAGAAAACAGCAGCGCCAAAAGCGGAAGCTGAAGAGGCTCCTGTTGAGGAAGTCGCGCCCGTCCCAACTCCGGTTGTGGAAAAGCCTGCGCCGGCAGCAAAAGTCGTCGCAAAAGAGGAAGCTCCAACTCCTGAGGTGAAGGTGAAACCTGAACCTGTGGTGGCAAAAGAAACTCCGGCAGCTCCTCCAGTGCCAGAACCGGCGGCGCCTGCTCCAGCGGCCCGAAAAAAAGAGGTGGTTGTGGGCACAAGTGGTGTCTCCAGTTCTTCAACTCCAGCAACAACTGTGAAAAGAAATATCATCGGTCGCATGGACCTTTCCCGTGTGCAACCGCAGACTCCGCATCGTCAAGGTGACCGACCACAAGGTGGTTATCAGCCTCGTGCTCCGGGGGATCGTCCGCAAGGTACGGGCGGCTATCAACCTCGTCCGGGCGGTTTCAATCGCCCTTCAGGTGGAGCGCCGACACGCAATATCCGTACAGGCTTTGTCGCGGCTAATCAGACGCCCGAGCCAATGCCGGACGCAAATGACTTTAAGAAAAATGATTTCGATCGCCGTAAAAAAGTAGGCGGAGTCGGTACCGGTTCCGCAACAGCGCGCGAGAAAGAAAAAGAGAAGGAAGAAGAAGTAGCGGTCTTCAACGCGGTTGAATTCCGTAAGCGTGAGATGGTTTTCCAGCCGAAGAAGAAAAAAGGTCTTTTGGACCGCGAGGCTCAGAAAACTCAGATCACAACACCTTCCGCGCATAAACGTGTTGTTAAAGTTAACAACACAATGAAACTGAGCGACCTTGCCATGGAGATGGGTTTGAAAGCCCCTCAATTGGTGAAGGTTCTTATGCAAAATGGTGTGATGGCGAACATGAACACCGACCTTGATTTCGATACGATCGCTTTGATTGTTCCGGAGTTTGGTTGGGAAGCACAAAACGTATTTAAGACTGCTGATGCGGTGGCGGAAGAAACGGCCTTCGGTGACTTAAGTGCGGAAGCAGTGATTCGTCCTCCGGTTGTGACCGTTATGGGTCACGTCGACCACGGTAAAACATCTTTGCTGGATGCTATTCGCAATGCGGATGTGGCAGCAGGTGAGGCCGGCGGTATCACTCAGCACATCGGTGCTTACAGTGTTAAAATCGAAGACGGTTCTTTGATAACATTCCTGGATACTCCGGGCCACGAAGCCTTCACGGCCATGCGTGCGCGCGGTGCGAATGCGACAGACATCGCGATCATCGTGGTGGCGGCAGACGACGGTATGATGCCGCAAACGCAAGAGGCGATTAACCACGCCAAAGCGGCGGGTGTGCCGATGATCGTAGCAGTGAACAAAATGGATAAGCCCGGTGCAAATCCAGACCGTATTAAACAACAATTAACAGAGCTTCAGATTGTTCCGGAAGAATGGGGTGGAAACACGATCTTCTGTGAAGTTTCCGCTTTGAAGAAAACAGGTATTAAAGAGCTTCTGGAGCAAGTAAAACTTCTTGCCGAAGTTGCCGAACTTAAAGCCAATCCAAAACGTTCGGGCACGGGTATCGTGATCGAAGCGAAAATGGAAAAAGGCAAAGGACCGGTTGCGACTCTTCTTGTGAAAGACGGAACTGTGTCTGTAGGTCAATACATCGTTGCGGGTACAATGAAAGGCCGTGTTCGTTCTTTGGTGAACGATCGTGGTGAAAGAATTGAATCCGTAGGACCTGGTTTGCCAGCGGAAGTTTTGGGTCTTGAAGCGGTTCCCGCTGCGGGCGACAAATTTGACGTCGTCAAAGATGAAGCGACAGCGAACGAAGTTTCAACTCTAAGAAAAGAACAGGCTGAAAAAGCCGCGGCGACTCCAGCGTCGAAAATGTCTTTGGAAGATATCTTCGCGAAAGTGAAGTCCGGAGATGTGAAGGAACTGGCGATCGTTCTAAAAGCGGACGTTCACGGTTCTTTGGAAGCTATCAACGGCATGCTTTCGAAATTGTCGACTCCAGAGGTGAAGGCGAAAGTCATCCACTCTGCAGTGGGTGGTATCAATGAAGGTGACGTTGTTCTAGCTCACACCGCAAAAGGTATCGTTCTTGGTTTCAACGTACGTCCTGACTTAGGCGCGCAATCCAAGGCGAAACAAATGGGTGTGGATATCAGAACTTACTCGATCGTGTACGAATTGATCGACCAAATGAAAGCAGCTATGGCGGGTCTATTGACTCCGGATGTGGTTGAAGAAGTTATGGGTCGTGTGGAAGTTCGTAATACCTTCAACGTTCCTAAAGTGGGCACGATTGCAGGTTGCTTCGTGATCGACGGTAAGATCCAACGTAACAATATGATCCGTCTTCTTCGTGAAAATAAAATCGTTTACGAAGGTAAGATCGCTTCCCTTAAGCGTTTCAAAGACGACGCCAAAGAAGTGGCTCAAGGCTACGAGTGCGGTATCGGCATTGAAAACTACAACGACGTTAAAGTCGGCGATATGATGGAAGCCTACGTGAAAAAAGAAGTCGCTCGTGAATTGGACGGGAGATTGCAGTAATGAAAAACATGGGTGATGGGCGCCGGGTCGCTCGCGTAGAACGAGAAATTCAAGCTACTATCGCTCAGTTTTTGCTTCGCGGTTTTAAATCACCGTTGCCAGGTTTGGTGACGGTGGCCTCCGTGAAGATGCCGGCCGACCTTCGCGCAGCGAAAGTCTATATCAGCGTGCTGGGTTCCGACGCTCAGAAGAATGAAGCATTGGAAATTCTTCAAGACCGAGCCTTTGAAATTCAGAACTTTATCGGCAAAGAACTTAAAATGCGCTATTGCCCGAAGCTGACTTTCTACGCGGATCACGCGACAGACCAGGTTCTGAAGGTTGAAAAAATCCTTCACGAACTAGAGCTAGAAAGAAAAGCGGCCGGGGCCGACAGTGCAGAGCGATCCGAGGATCGCGGAGCTGAAACAGAAGAGTCTGATGACGAATAATCAAATATTTAATGGTCTTCTGTTGGTGGATAAACCTTCAGGGATTTCCAGTCATGATGTCGTGGCGAGGCTTCGACGTATCCTAAAAACCAAAGCAGTGGGTCATTCGGGAACTTTAGACCCGATGGCATCGGGGCTGATGGTGTGTCTTGTTAACGAAGGGACGAAGCTCAGCCAGTATATTCTGGAAGGGGATAAGGGGTATCGTGTTCGCGCACAATTAGGCGTACGCACGGACACCTTGGATACAACCGGAGAGATTTTAGAACAAGTTACGGTCGACTTTCCTAAAGAGCGCATTTTGGCCGAGGCCTTTAAACTTCAAGGCGAAATGGAGCTGGAAGTTCCCATCTACTCTGCCATCAAAGTGCAGGGCAAAAAACTTTATGAATATGCCCGCCAAGGTCAGGAAGAAGAAGTCGTCATCCCTAAAAAGATGATGAATTTTTGGGATATCGAGGCCGTGGAGATCGGGCCGGACTGGGCTGAATTTGATATTAAATGCAGCAAGGGCAGCTATATCCGCACCTGGGTTGACCTTTTGGGGAAGGCTTTGGGATGTGGGGCGGCGATGAGCTCCCTGCGTCGGACCTGGTCCGCACCCTATCATTTGCCCCAGGCGCAAACCTTAGAGCAGATCGAACAGGCCTACACGGGAGTTCCCCCTTGGGGATCGGCTTTTGTGGGAATGGAACATGCCTTGCCTCAGATCAAACGTATTCGCGTAAAGGGGCAGGACAAGGTGCTTTTGGGGAATGGTCAGATCAGCCATGATCTGCGTTCGCAGCTCATCACAGCTTTTCGGCCGGCCGAGGACCAATACGTGCAAATTTTGGCTCAAGATACGGGGAATTTAATGGCCCTGGTGGGGCTCGAAGAAGGACGCGGATTTGTCCTAAAAAGGGTCTTTAAATATTAGACCGCTGTCCTCTTTGCCTTGACCGGGGTGGGGATGCGGGGTAGAACCTTAAAACTTATAAACAACACTCTACAGCTCGACAGCCATGACGACTGCGGGGTTTGTTTGAAACTTAAGCAATTTAAAAACAGAACAGGAGACTTTAATGGCAGTCACTAAAGATACAAAAAACCAAATCGTTAAAAAATTCCAAACAAAAGATCTAGATACTGGATCTCCAGAAGTGCAAGTGGCGCTTTTGACTGCAAAAATCAACGATTTGACAGTGCACTTCGGCACTCACAAAAAAGATCACCATGGCCGTCGCGGTCTTGTGACTTTGGTTAACAAAAGAAGAAAACTTTTGGACTACCTACATCGCAAAGATGTGAAACGCTACCAAGACCTTATTAAGGCTCTTGATATCCGTAAGTAATCTGACATTCCTGAAGGGGCGAAGAGCCCCTTCACTCTTTTCCTAGACAGGAAATTCTCGTACACTCAGAGCATAAGGCTCTGTCATCAATTCAAGGAGATTTAATGAAAACGACTGTAACTACATCGGTGGGCGGAAAACAAATCACCATCGAAACAGGCCGTTTGGCAAAACAAGCAGATGGATCTGTTCTAGTCTCTTGCGGTAACAACATGGTTCTTGTTACGGCAGTATCTAGCAAAAAAGCCTCTGAACTAGATTTCTTTCCACTGACTGTGGAATATATCGAAAAATTCTACGCGACTGGTAAAATTCCAGGTGGCTACTTCAAGCGTGAAGGTAAACCGACGACAGACGCCGTTTTGATCGCGCGTTTGATTGACCGTCCGATCCGTCCTGTATTCCCTGAGGGTTACAGATACGAAACTCAAGTTGTGGCGACAGTTCTTTCTGCAGACGGTGCGTTCCCTCTTGAGATCCTTTCAAGCTTGGGCGCTTCTACAGCTCTTCATCTTTCTGACATTCCATTCAACGGTCCAACAGCGGCGATTCAAGTAGGTCGTGTTGATGGTCAATTCGTTGCAAATCCAACGCCGCAACAAATGGAAAAATCTGACATCGACTTGATCGTGGCGGGAACTCGCAACGGTCTATTGATGGTGGAAGGTGAAACGAAGTTTATTTCTGAAGCTGACGTATTGGCGGCTTTGAAGTTTGGTCACCAATCCATGATGCCTCTTTTGAATGCGCAAGATGAATTGCGTGAAAAAACAGGTTCGACAGCGAAACGCAACTTCACACCAGCGACAATCGACGCCGACTTCAAAGGTCAGGTTGAGGCTTTCTTGAAGCCGAAAATCGCGGCGGCGCTTTCGATGAAAATCAAACAAGAGCGTTATGCAGCAGCAGCGGCAGCTCAGGCTGAAGCGGAAGTACAATTCTTGGCTTCCATCACTGACAAAGATCTTGCAAAACAACGTAAGAAAGAAATCAGTGCGATTGTTGAAGACCTTAAATATCATGAAGCACGTTCAATGATCTTGGATCGTAAAGTGCGTATTGACGGACGTGACACGAAAACAGTTCGTCCTATCGCCAACGAAGTAGGTCTTCTTCCTCGCGCACACGGTTCCGGTCTATTCACTCGTGGTGAAACTCAATGTTTGGGCACAGTGACTTTGGGAACGGGTGATGACGAGCAAATGGTCGATGCGCTTTTGGGAACGCAAAAACGCAAGTTCATGCTTCATTACAACTTCCCTCCATACTCAGTAGGTGAGGTGGGTCGTTTTAGTGGTCAAGGCCGTCGTGAAATCGGTCACGGTAACTTGGCGGAACGCGCTTTGAAAGCCGTTCTTCCCGAGCACGAAAAATTCCCTTACACAATCCGTATCGTTTCCGAAGTTCTAGAGTCTAACGGTTCTTCTTCCATGGGTTCTGTTTGTGCGGGTACTTTGGCGATGCTTGATGCCGGTGTTCCTATCAAAGGAAACGTGGCTGGTGTGGCCATGGGCCTTATCAAAGAAGGCGACCGCGTTGCGGTTCTGACTGACATCCTAGGTGATGAAGATCACTTGGGTGACATGGACTTCAAAGTGGCTGGAACACCAACGGGTATTACAGCTCTCCAAATGGATATCAAAATTGACTCTGTTTCTTTCGAAGTTATGGAGCAAGCTTTGGCTCAAGCTAAAGAAGGTCGCGCTCACATCTTGAACGAGATGGAAAAGGTGATCAAAGTAGCTCGTGGTCAAATCTCTGAATTTGCTCCTCGTATTGAAACAATCAAGATTAAACCAGATAAGATCCGTGAAGTGATCGGTTCTGGCGGTAAAGTGATCCGTGGTATTACCGAAGCAACTGGCGTTAAGATTGAAATCGAAGACGACGGTACAATCCACATCGCATCTGCTGATCCTGAAGCAACGAAAAAGGCGATCGCTATGATCAACGACATCATTGCTGAAGCAGAAGTAGGTAAGACTTATAAAGGTCGTGTTGTGAAGATTGCTGAATTCGGTGCTTTCGTTGAAATCTTGCCGAATACTCAAGGTCTATTGCACATCTCTGAGATCGCCAACGAACGCGTTCGCGCTGTGACTGACGTTCTTAAAGAGGGCGAAGTGATTGATGTGAAAGTTCTTGAAGTGGATCGCGCTGGAAGAATCAAACTTTCTAGAAAAGCTTTACTACAGTAAGAATGAACACAAAGTTCAAAAAATCTGAACTTTCTAACGGGATCCGAGTGGTGAGTGAACTTCATCCAGGGTCCCGTGCCGTTTCTATCAGTATTTGGGTTTTGACGGGCACTCGGGATGAGTCGCCAGAGAATGCGGGGATCTCGCATTTGCTTGAACACCTGGTGTTTAAGGGAACGAAAACCCGCTCTGCCTATCAAATTGCAAAGTCTTTAGAAGCTCTGGGCGGCGATCTCAATGCCTACACCACTCGGGAATACACCTGCTATCACGCTTTGGTTTTAAAAGACCATTGGGAGACAGCTCTGGATGTGTTGTCGGATCTGGTTTCAAACATGCATCTGAACAAAAAAGAGTTCGACCTGGAAAAGGGTGTCATCCTGCAAGAGATCGCGATGTCTGAGGACAGCCACGAAGAGGTTATTTATGACGTCTTCTATGAGCAGGTTTATGGCAAAAATCCATTGGCTCGTCCTATTTTAGGGACACCAAAATCCATCGCGACGATGAAGCAAAATCAAGTGATGGATTACTATAAAAAGAACTACACCGGAAGAAACATCATCGTCAGTGCTGCGGGGTGCTTGGATCATGCCGAACTGATGGCTGGAATTGAAAAGCGTTTAGGAAAGAAAAAAGAATCTGTCCTGAAGAGCGCTCGTAAATTCCCGCGTTGGTTGAAAAGACGTCACGTCGTTGAAAAACAGGCGGAACAAGTTCATATGCTGATGGGATTCCCGACGGCGAGCTTTAAAGACAAAAGACGCTTTGAGGCTGTCATCACGAATACTTTGCTAGGAGGAGGAATGACCTCCAAGCTGTATCAAAGTGTTCGGGAAAAAAAGGGTTTGGTTTATACCATTCATTCCAGCCTGAACACTCATATAGATTCGGGCATGCTGACGATTTATGCGGGGACTGAGGCGAAGAATGTTAAAAAGGTCGGCGACCTGATTTCCAGGGAATTGCAAAAGATCCGCAAGCAAGGTGTTTCGAAAGCCGATGTGGAGATGTTTAAAACTCAGGTGATCGGCAGTATTTTGCTGAGCTCTGATGATATTGAAAATCGTATGACCTCTTTAGCGGTGAATGAAATTGTCTTCGGCAGCTTCCGTTCTGTGGAGTCGGTGATCGAAGAAATCAAAGCCGTCACTGTCGACTCGGTGAATGAATATATTCGCGAAGAGCTTGATTTAAACGCCGCATCCGGGGTTTTATTAGGACCGGGCGTAACTGAGTTGAAATCTTGGTTCGAAGAATTGACATTATAAAAGGGGATCGGCATGCAAAAGCTCACGGTTAAAGTAAAAAAACTTGAAAATTTTCACGGTGAACTTCCGCAGTACCAATCCTTGGGTGCCAGTGGCTTTGATATTCGTGCGCAATTGGCAGGACCGGTGACGTTAAATCCTGGCGAAAGAGCTTTGATTCCAACGGGTTTGTCTTTTGAAATTCCACTGGGCTATGAGATTCAGGCCCGCCCCCGCAGCGGTTGGGCGGCAAAAAGTGGTTTGACCGTATTAAATACTCCGGGCACTATTGATGCTGACTATCGCGGTGAAGTGAAAATCATCGTGATCAATCTGGGCAACGAATCTGTTGTGATTAATGATCAAGAACGTTGTGCTCAGTTGGTGATTGCGCCCGTGCTTCAGGCGCAGTTTCAGGTTGTTGACGAACTAGGATCTACAGAGCGTGGTGCTGGTGGATTCGGTTCAACGGGGCGTGCATAGTTTTTTATTCTGAAGTGGGGACGTAGCTCAGCTGGGAGAGCGCAACGCTGGCAGTGTTGAGGTCGTCGGTTCGATCCCGATCGTCTCCACCATTTTCTTTTTCTTTCCTTAAATTATTGGTTGGTGGTTTTTTTGCTGAGACTTTGCGATCGGGATGCGAGCCCGACGACGTCGCAAGACAATCCGCCTTCGCGAATTGTCTTGCTCCATGCTCCGCACTAAAACGCGCCCACTCGGCGCATTTTAGTGCGGGCACAAGGTTCGATCCCTGTTTGGGTGCCTTTTGTGAGGCTATAGAGGCGTTATTGAGGGGTGTCTTTTAAAGGTTTCGCATTGTTCTTTGGTGATGTGATTGTTCACGGTGACGGGAGAGTTTCCCAGAAGGTTTTTTTCGTCGCCGATCACATGTCCTGAGTTGCCTAGGATGTGGGCTAGTTCATGGGCCAAGGGACTGTAACCTGATGTCCGGATTTTTTTATAGGTGTCGCTGTTCACTTCGTTCGTGATCCATCCGGTGTCGACGGTGGCAGCTTGTCCGAATCGTCCTCGGCGGTAGGCGTAGCCTGTGTCTCCATGTCTGCCGTCTGCCCGAACAAATGCTAAAATCGGTCGCGCAGCACTTTGCGGAATCATTTGGGCGATCTGAGCATACCGATTATGATCGATATCCAGCCAGTCGTTGGGGGCATCGACGACAATCAGCTTCGCATCTGCCAATTTTATTCCGCATTGACTGTATATTTCTGCCACTCTTAGAAGGGAACTGCGGAGGACTTCAGGACTCCATCCGGTATTTCTGAACATCACAGCTGATAGCCTGAACTCATGAGTGAATCGACTTCTCTGAGCGTTGTCCCGAGCAAGATTTATAGAATGAATTTCTGGATTTTTGAATCCGGCATCGGTCCAATCCATGATTTCTGCTTTTGCTCTGGAGTCCATGAAATCATCACAGCGATTGTTGCCGGGGGGCTGATTCAGATTATTGACTGTTTCTAAGATGAAAGTAGTGTTTTTAGACGACTGGGCTGCAGAAATTTTCGATATAAAAATAAGAAATAAACACACTAGATAGCGTCGCATGTCGCCTCATTTGCAGGAAAAGAATTCTTCTTTATCGGAAGGTGAACTCATTTTTTCAGCCGATGAGTTATTTAAGAAGAATAATTCGCCGAATTTGAAACGACATGCGGGCCTTTTCGGCCCGAGTGCGCTGCTATTTCCAGGTGATGGAGGTTAGGGGTAACTCAGCCTCTTGCACTTGCAGTAGAGGGGTTTGATTGCTTCGATAGACGTCGATGGAAAAGACGAGCTGCGCGCCGTCGGCCTCAGGGCGCTCGGCATTGATATAGGACTCGATAGCCTTAGCTATTTGTCCTGCATCCGTTTTGTCGTAGCTGTTTGGCGCAAGCAATAAAACAGGAAGCACGACCCACTCTGTGTTCGGGGAAGCCGGTTCTAACGGATATTCATACGAAACCCGCAAAGAGTAAGTCAGGTTGTAATTTGATAAAATGATTTTTGATAAAAACAGGTCCACCCAGTTCGTCAGGGATTTGTTTTTAGGCGTGCCGACGAGACTCGCAAATTTGAGTTCATCTTGGTGGATAATAAAAGGTTCCAGCGCGGAGGCAAAAGACATCCAGGCCGTCGCGTCACCATTATTGACATAGCGATATTGTGTTTTCGCCACGCCGTTTTTAAGGGCATGCCAGCCAGGTAGAGAGATATTTAGATCATAGTTCTCAAATTGAAGATCAGGTTTTTGTAAATTTGCGGGGTAGTTTTTATCGACAGTCGCCTTGAATTCAAGAGCTCCGTCTTTTCCTTGCTGGCCTGTGATCTTTACCACAGTGGAAGAGCCATCGAACTTCATTTCCAAGACCGTATCATCGTCCCAGTCTGTGCTGATGGCCAGCTTGTTGGTCACGGTGATATTGTAAAGATCATCAGCGTTTTTGATCTCGGTGTCGTAGCTATAGCTCTGACGTATTAACGTCGGTGGCATCAGTTCCTTGGCATGCACAGTCAAAGAAGAGGCGAGGATCATAAGAATCGCGGAAATTTTTAGGGCTAAATATGTCATACTTTTTCGTACCCTAAACTTTAGCGAAACTCAAATTAAGTCTTTATTACTTCTTCAAGGTCAGTCGGACTGGGCAGTGGTCAGAGCCCATCACCTCAGGCAAATGGCTGACGGCTTTAAGGCGATCCGAGGCCTCTTTGTTGACCAGGAAGTAATCCAGGCGCCATCCCACGTTTCTTTCGCGGACTCCGGGACGATAGCTCCACCAGGTGTAGTGGTTTCCGCCTTGTTCAAATTTGCGGAAGCTGTCGACCCATTCTAAGTTTTCTAAAAAGTGGGTCATCCACGCGCGCTCTTCCGGAAGGAAGCCCGCATTTTTGACATTGGTTTTCGGATTCTTGAGGTCGATTTCCTTGTGGGCGATATTAAAGTCACCGCAGATGATGACTTCGCGGCCTTTTTTGCGCAGAGCCTGCAGTCGTTTTTCCGCAGCCGCGCAAAATTCCAATTTAAACGGTAAACGTGCGTGATCGCGTTGACTGTTGGGCCAATAGCTATTGATGATGGTCTTAGGTCCGAAGTCGGCTTCCAACCAGCGGCCCTCACGATCAAACTTTTCAATGCCTAAACCGCGGCGCACGGCTTCGGGTTCTTTTTTTGAATAAAGAGCTAATCCCGAATAGCCCGGCTTTTCGGCGAAATTCCAGACCGAATGATAGCGAGCGGGGTGGTAAAGGGTTTCATCTTCTTTCAGCGCGTCTTCAGAAATTTTTATTTCTTGAAGGCAGACAATGTCGGCCTTTTCGTTTTCGAACCAGTCGCGAAAGTTTTTACGTTGTACAGAGCGCAGGCCGTTCACATTCCAGGTGATCAATTTCATATTTTTACAATAGATAAGGACCCATCAGAAAGCAAGTCGGGTGGCGCCGATGCGAGTAAGAGAGGACGGGAAGTCCCGCCCTCATTTTATTCCTCAAGGATTTTAATGGTTCCGGCCTTGGCGTCAATGCGAACACGCATTCCTGATTTGATTCTTTTGGTCAGTCCTGGAATGCTGACGATCGCGGGAATTCCCATTTCACGAGCGACGATGGCCGAGTGGGATAACAGACTTCCTCGTTCGACCAAAAGACCCGAGATTGCCGGATACAAGGGGACCCAGCCTGGATCGGTGCGCGCGGTGACCAGGATTTCTCCGTTGAGTTCTAAGTTGTCACTTGGATTTAAGATGACTTTGACGACGCCCTCAAGCACCCCAGGGCAGCAAGGAAGACCTTTCAAATCATAATCGCCGGATTCTGCGACTTGAGGGATTTCTTCTTTGATAAAAGTATTGTCCCAATAAACTGCACCACGAGTCATCACGCGAGGATCTGTTTCTTCGCTAAATTTTTCGTAGTCTTTTTTACGTAGCTCTACGAAGGATTTTAAATTGAAAGAAGGCAAAGTGCCGTTATAGATGCCAAACACCTCTTCGATGGTCAGCCAGAAAATATCCCGCGGTTGTTCCAAAGCGCCCATGGTCGCCAGATCTTCGCCGATGGTTTGGAAGATTGTTCGGGCGATACCGTAAATCCGGGTCCGCGCAAAACGTGTGTTCTCGCGATTCTTCACGGCCTTACGGGCATGTTTAAGAACCCAGAAATAAAAAGTCTTCTTAAATCCCGTCAAATGCGACGCGACTTTGCTTTCAGCTTGCGCACGCAAGGACTTTTCGTGAGAGTCATCGTGAATCTCGGTCTGACCGGACTTCAAATAGTTTTTCAAGCAGACGAATAAATAGCTCGGGTCCGTTAAAAGATCGATTTCTTCCAATTTCATTTCGCTCATACAACGGAAGCCATATTTGTCGAGATAATCGAGCACGGACTTATAAAATTCTTGGTAAGGAGATTGATTCAAAGCCTCTAGCCCCTCGGCGGGGTCCACAGTTTCAATAAGTTTACGAAGCTCCGCGTTTTGTGCGGCTTTGTTGGCCAGACGTAAAAGAGCTTTGGTGGGTTCCGCACTTTCCAAGCCGCCTTCACCAGCAAGAAGGTCGTTTTGGATTGTGGAATCCAAATCCTTAAGCCATGTCGTGGTGAGTTTGCGTAAAAGACCGAAGTGCACCATGCAAAGAAAATCATTGATGATCGGAGCTTTCCAGCGACCTAACATGTTTCTTTCCAGCTCCATGTAGATGCGAATCAACTGGTCGCCGCGCATGCGCTTCAAAGGCAGACTGCGATACTTGTCATAGTCGCGATGGAAGGTCTTGAGGAAATCATCCACCGTGCTTTGAATGGTGAAATGATATTTAATAAAATTAAAACCGGTGATCGCCTTGCGAATGCGCCCACTTAACGTGTCCCAGGAAGGATGCGGTTTGATGCGATCTGCGATCTCCTCGCTTAAGGCTTCCGAGACTCCCATCATGGTTTCCATGAATTCACGATTTTGTTTAAATCCTGGCAGGACTCCGACCAGCTTGTACCAATTAAAGAGGTTGTAGTACACACGGCCATTCAATGAACCGAGCATATAACCCAAATACGAATCCATGTCTTTGATGATCTCGTTCGGAACTCCCAGAACCTCGCAGAATTGCACATAGACGGCCTTGTAATTGCGAAGAGCAAAGCTGAAGCTTAACGGAGACGTCAAACCGCCGTAGGATTCAATGATGTTAGAATTGTCCCAAAGATTTGGATAGCCGATAAGATCCGCCTGCAGAGTTGTGACCGGGCGGGTCTGTAAAATATAGATTTTTCCACCTTCAATAGCCCACTCGATATCTTGGGGGCGGTGATACTGCTCTTGAATCTTGTGACCCAAGCGGTACAGTTTGGAAAGTTCCTCGTGGGTTAACGAGGCCGTATTCACTAACGGGGCGGGCACAGGTAAAGTCGAGCAATGCCCGGAAGAAGATTTCTTCATCATCTCTTTTTTCTCGACGACTTCTTCTTTCAGCAGTTTGCCTGAGTGAGCCTCAAGCCAGAACGAGTCCGCATCCAGCGTTCCTGAAACCAAGCCTTCGCCGACGCCATAGACCGAGGAAACGACATAACGATCGATTTTCTTTTCGACGGGGTCACAGGTGAAAAGAACGCCGGACTTATCTGGGTCAATCATCCGCTGTAACACCACGGACACTGAAATTTTCTGAAGGTCGATGCCGTTTTCCAAACGGTAAACCAGACTTCTTTCGGAAAATGCAGAAATCCAGCACTGACGGATGTACTTAAGAATATCCTCTTTTCCAGATACATAAAGAAAGCTTGAAAGCTGGCCTGCAAACGAATGCGACAGACTGTCTTCATCGGCTGCTGACGAGCGCACAGAAAACACATTGTTGGCCCCTAAGTCCTTCAGGGCTTTGTCTAAAGAGTCTGCAAGATTTTGAGAAAGCCCGGTTTTTTCAAACAGGTCGCGAACTTCGGCCTCGGCCTGCAACGGAGTAATTTCTTTGCTGAACAGCCTTTGCATGATTAACGACAATGTTGTCTTCACCGACGGAGAATCCAGGAATTCCTGGAAGTACTTTTTGCCGAACACCACCCATTCAGGAATGGGCAGTCCCGCCTGCGACATCAAATACAGATTAAAGCCTTTTCCACCGGCTTCATTTTTTGCAAAGAACAGCGTTGATTTTGGCGTGACCAGCATAATTAGGATCTCCACATATAGATCACTAGGGCATAGTGAAACAGCAAATAAACCCCGGATATCGCACGGAAGAATTGCGCAGCAGGGGTGGTTTTTTTAATAATATAAACTGAACTTAAAACAATGTAAGCGGTCAAAGACGCGGGCCAGATCCAGTGCGGAAGAAGATAGTAAACAACCCCCACGCCCAAGATCGCCTGACTCAGGGAAAGAGCCCAAGCTCCTTTGTCGGAAAAAATATTTGAATAGGAAGGGACGTGCGGTCTTTCCTCGGCAGAGGCGAAAGTTTTTCTCGCAAACTCAAAAAGATTAAAAAACGCCCAGTTCATAAAGACAAATAGCAAAAGTTTCGGCGAGAGTTCTTGCGGATTCATATTCGTCATGGCCACGCCGCTAGAAAGACCCAGAAGTACGCTGACAAATGTGTGGGTCACTGCATAGGTTGTCAGATGCGGGCGCAGGACATCGCCGACAAAAAACTCTTCATACATCAAAAGGCTGTAACCCATGGCGGCGGCATGAATAAGAAGGCAGAAAAGTCCTAACGAACTGGCAAGGACCACTTCGAAGACAATCAGAACCAACAATGCCACCTTGACTTGGGACACTGTCAGAATTCCCCGAGCCAAGGGACGTGTGGGGTTGACCTTAACGTCGACCTCATAGTCCTTGATTTCATCAAAAAGGCGCATGCGGAAAAAGAAGGACAGCAGCAAAAGAAAAACCAGGACAAAGCGTCCCCAATTCCACGGCTGTCCCTGCGCCGAGGCAAAAAAGAGTCCGTTGGCCCCTGTGAATAAAAAGATCATGGGCACATAAGAAGCCGGACTGAAGCGTTCTTTAATAAGAATCCACCAGTTAAGCAATGATCACCTCGGGATCGTTGAGTTGATCACGCAGAACTTTGTACTCCACTTTGGAATGATGGCGTGGGTCCATAGGAATTTTTTTGACGAATTTGATTTGGTCCACGGGAATTTTATTTTTTTCAAAAACCCGGCGGATATCCTTTTTCGCCGACTCAAAGTCAAATGACTTGGCGTCAATGTCCTGCTTTAGTTCCACCACGGCATAGGTCGCCTGACCCAGTGTTGCGTCAGGAACGCCTAAGAAAGCACAGCGATAGGTAAAATCAAAACGTTTCAAAAGAACTTCCGAGCGTACCGGGAAATAATATTTTCCGGCCCTTTCGATGGCATTATTCACGCGGCCGACAATCCAAAGATTTCTATCGCCATCGATGTAAGCCAGATCGCCGGTGCGATGCCAGACGCGGTCTTTGTTATCCAGAATCTTCGTGGTTTTAAAGGCGTCGGGATTGTTGTAGTAGTCGCGGCAGACATGGTCGCCCGTGCAGATAAACTCGCCGATTTCACCCGTCGGAACTTCGATTTCTTGCCACGAGGAATTCTTCAGTTCGACAGGACCGTCTTTGATACGGATGAACTTGAAGTCGATGTCTTCGCTGATATGACCCACGTTGACGCCTTCTTCGATGATTTCAGGGTCCGTGATCTTGCTTTCTTTCAGCATGTCGCGACCCTCGATATGCGCCATGGGTTCGGCCTCGGTAGAGCCGTATAAAATCCAGAGCTCAGTTTGTGGCGCGATTTCGTAGAAGGCTTTGACGTCATCTTTAGAAATCGGAGCGCCTCCCGTGACGACACGGCGAAGACCTTTTAAAATCAAATTCTTTTCCTTGCAGTAGCGAGCTAAACCAACAAGCATACTCGGCGAAAGAGTC
The DNA here is from genome assembly GCF_000786105.1 of Bdellovibrio sp. ArHS. Taxonomy (NCBI): domain Bacteria; kingdom Pseudomonadati; phylum Bdellovibrionota; class Bdellovibrionia; order Bdellovibrionales; family Pseudobdellovibrionaceae; genus Bdellovibrio; species Bdellovibrio sp. ArHS. Next base: position 45,083 of record NZ_JTEV01000021.1, on the reverse strand, counting down.
GTGCAGTTAATATTTTCATTTAATATCTGACACGCCAGAATTGCAGAATCTCGTTCGGAAGGGGCTGCCAAATCCAACGCCGGCAAGACCGTGGTCACACCCGAAGCCAAATTGTTCAAACTAAAGATCGGGAACGCGGGCATGTCCTTGTCTTTTTCTGTGTACGGAATCACGTGCGAAAGGGCATGGTGCTGGGCCGAAAGAAAACGATGTGTGCGGTTGGCCCCTTTGGGTTTTCCGGTCGAGCCCGTTGTGAAAGTAATCAACGCGGTGAACTCACTTTCCACCGCCGCAATCGGCGACGGATCTTTCTTCAGAAGCTCTTCAAAGCGGTGCGTGCATTTATCTCCCGGACCGTACATGATTCGAATCGGCATGGATTGAAATTCTGGAACCTGATTCACCAGCTCAAAAGCCATATTAAAGCTGATCATCGCTTTGGGGCCGACGCATTCTGCCGAAGCACCTAGGTGATGGCTACGTGCCCAGGAATCCAGGAAGACGGCGATGGCTCCGATTCTTTGCACGGCGAACATGGCCGTGTACATGTCTAGGCTCATCGGCAGGAAGATGATGACCCGATCTCCCTTTTGAATACCGATATCCAAAAGTCCTCTGGCAAAGGAATTAATTCGCGCAGCGAAATGTTTGTAGGTGATTTGATCATGAGGCAGGCGAGTGTGCGGATTCCCATCCCATTTCGCCAAAGCCTCGCGGGAAACCCAGGACAGGGCGACGCGCTCTGGAAATTCGCGCAGATGTTTTTCCATATAGCTGATCACGTTGTTGCGTTCATCCGCGCCGGGATAATAACCAATTTTTTCAGAAGGGTGGGACATACCTGATTTCTCCTGCAAAATTTCTAAGATGTTTTGAATGTGAGACCAAAGAAGACTGTGTCCTGCCTTGGCGGTTTTGATAATTTTGTGCGCCGGATACTGAGTGACGATCTGATTCTGAATGGACTCATCGGTGATTTTGTCTTCACTGCCATAGACGACGGTGACCGGTGTTTTGACGACATCCTGAGGGGTCCAAGGATTGTTTTGCATTTTCAATTTGTTGAAGGCCGTTTCCTGCCACAGACGCCAATCAAAGCGTGCGGTGATTTTTTGCAAATAGGGATGGTCAGCCAGTGACCACGGATGAAATAGATCCTGCAAGAAGGCGTCTTTCGATTTTGCAAAGTTGGATTTTATCAAGGCATCACCTAAAATCGGCAGCTTCAGTAAAGCTCCGGCGACGCCAGAAATTTCCCGCTCGGGTTTTAGATAGGGAGTCACCAGGATCACTTGCTCGACATATTTTTCGTAGGCCGGAAGTGTTTTCAAAATACGGTATCCACCCCAGGAATGTCCCAAAAGAATTTTTTTCGAGGAATCGCGAGTTAAAAGACTCAGCCATTCGTCGCTGTCGGCTTTGACCGCGTGAAGAGTGTAACCCAAGGGCTGAACGGCCTCTTGCAGAAGAGTCCAATCTTCCGGGTGACCGGGGTTGCCATGCAATGCAATGATGGTTTTCATATTTTTATTCCTTGCAAACGAAGCTTGTAAAAATCAATAAGACGGGGATTGGTGCGATAGACAGTTTGCTCTGTTTTTGTATTTTCAATTCCTTGAATCTTTTGCGTGCGGGCGATTTCAGCCAGCACCTCGTTGGCTGCGGTGGTTTCAAGGCGCGCGGCGTGTTTCAGAGACTCCAGATAGTTCTTTTTATCCGTCGGGACTTCGACGACTTTAAGTAACGCGCCATCATCCAGCTTCGACGTCATTTCGTGCAGCGAAAAGCCGAAGGAAGTTCCTTGCAGATGGGCCCAGAAGTCACACATCAAGCCGCGCTGGTGTGGTAAAAGACCATGATGAATGTTGATGCAGCCGATTTTGGGAATGGCTAAGAGCCGCTTTTTAAAAAAAGAGCGGGTGCGCGCATTTAAAATCACATCGGGTTCTAAAGAGGCCAGAAAGTTCAAAGACTCTTCAGAGTTCACGTCTTTAAGCACCCAGACTTTCTTGCCGACGGATTCATAACGCTGCTGTTTGCGGCTTAAAGAGTTATCCAGGCTGTTTTTAAGAAGATGCCAGCCCATCAGGGGACCGGCCCCCGAAAGCATTAATAAAAGGGCTTTCAGGTAAATATCGGCGCTGCGGTTATCAATGACCACCAACCCTTGTACAAACGGGTTGTCGGCCAGGCCGAAAGTTAAATCATCATAGTTATCCGGCACGAATGTAACGGCCGAGGTGATAACTAGGGTCTTCATGCAGCTACCTCGATGCATTCCAGGAGTTAAACAAATTGCTTTCCTGGACCTATATCGTCAGGTTTGGTCTCGACCAATAGAGAGTGGGAAGAATTACCGACAAAGGTCTAGCTTGCTTACATCTAAGATTGAGACGCCAAGGCTGTATTCAAATTTAGGATATTTGGGAAACTTATCCGAGTCTTTCCAAACGTGAAATATCGATGCGATTCCAAAGCCAGATGATAAAAACAATGGCAAAAAGAATCGTGACTAAGCGAAGGGCGCGGCGCTTATCCATCTGAAAGTTTTCAGTCAGACCGACCGCCATTAAAAGAGCGGTGAAGGCAAAGCCCACCAAAGTGATGGGAGGGATGACTTCGGAACCAACCTGAAAAACAAAGAAGGGAATGTTGGCAAAAAGAATCAAGGTGAAGATCTTGCGTAAAGAGCAGGTGCGCTTTTCATAGACTTGGAAATAGTAATAAATAAAAAGAGCCCCGATAAAAGTTGTCGTGACACCGACGAGGGGAGAAATAATGAATCCGCCCATCAAGCGAAAGAAGTTCGGAGGCACAAGCCCGGTCAAAACACCCGAAGCCATCGACAGAGCCACCAGGGTGACAAGCAATGTCGCCCAATTCCAATCCGGCAATGTCTTGATTTTTTCAATCGGGTGACGAAGATAGTTCACGATGTAGCGAAGCACTTCTTTGGCATTGTCGGAGTGAGCACCGGGTGTAACGTCTCTGTAGTCTGTCATAACGATATTGCATCACTAGCTGGGGTCTTTAGCAAGGGGATTTACAGCGAGTCCCTGAGGTCCATTTCCGCCAATGTCTGTGCACGGGTCAACAAACGCTGGCTGTTTTCAAGGGCCGTTTTGGTGTTGGCACCCAGCACGTTTAACGAAGGCAGTTTCTTATTTTTGGCGGATTGGCGATGCAAAGAATAGGAAAGCTCTAACAACGGTGTAGCCGGGCGATGTGGAAACTCAAGCACTTCTTTAGGAATGGGATACGCCTTTAAGGACAGAACGCGCGGGTCCTCAACCCCAAGATCGGCAAGCTCGGTAATGCTGATCACGCTGGGGGAGCGGCGTGAAGCTAAGAGGTCTGAAAACTCCGCCATGGTGGGGGCGTCAACCACCAAGTGGAAGCGACGTTGGCTTTTTTCTTGTTGTTCTAGAAAATGACGAAAACGTTCTTGGCGCTGTTCGGTGTTTTTCCAGGGAAGATGCAGAGTGAATACTTCGTAACCATGTTCGGCCAGGAACACGGTATAGATATTCCAATACTTGCTAAAGTAAAACAACGAGCGAGGGCCTGTCACAAAAAGCAAAGGCCAGCGGGTTAAAAGACAGTTGGGTTGCAGTTCGAAAGGAAGTTCCTGGCGGGCGCGGGCACGATTTGCAAAAATCGCGAGCCCCAAAATGAAAACTAAAAGACTTAATGAAAAAACTAAAACATCCACGTCCCCATTATAGGGACGTCGTCAGGCGAAAGGCAAAGTCAAAGGAGTTTTTATCAGCCGTACGATTCACAACGGCAGAGCGGGCGCTGATTTCGGCTCCCAGGGAAAGATTTCTGTGAACTTGCGCCGCAAAACCGGAAGAGATAACCAATGAAGGAGTGGTGTCATCAACATCGATATTGCGAGTCGCATCGGTGAAGCGTAGAAAGCGATTGGAAAGACCTGCACTCAAAGAATAGTTCCAGATGCTCTCAAGCTTATTCGTGTAACCAAGTTTGAGGTCGAACTCTTTCAGGGAAAGTTCTTCGGCGCCAGAAGAGGTGACACCATAGTTTCTAAACACCCCTTCGGAGTACCAGTTTGGCGAGAACAAATCCATTCCCATTGAAAGTTGAATGCCGCTGGCGTGGCGATTGAAGTTTTTATTTTGTGTGGCAATGTTCGTGAAGGTGTTCACGTATCCGATACCGGCATGCAGGCGCACTTCATCAAACGAACTGGTCTGTTTAGCGGCCATGACATTCTTTTTCGCGCTAAGTTCATCCAAAAGTTGGTCGTAGCTGACCTCTTCATAGTCGGACGAGCCGGGGGCGGCCTGGACTAAAGTGGCAGTTGAAAAGATGGAAAAAGCGATCAAAACGAATTGGAGTGCTTTAGATATTTGCATTCCTTGATTCTAGCAAGGCTTTGTCATTTTTCATAAAATCATCTTTCGTTCTGGACCTCTTTATTGGCAAACTAGATATATGTTTCCAAGCTTTCGCCAACATCACAATTGCTACTGCGCTTTCTGCAAAACGCCTCGGCGCATTTATCGCAAGAAAAGCATTTCCTTGATCAATATTTTGGGAAGTGCTTTGGCGTCGGTGGTGATCATGTTCGCGATCTGGCAGCAGTATGATCCGCGCGTGATGATTGCCTTTGTTGTCTGTTTGGCGTTTTCAGAGATCTTCGTGAAAATTCGTTGGCGTCTTTCAGTGGTGTGCCGCGCTTGTGGATTTGATCCGGTGATATACACCAAAGACCCTGCCTCGGCAGCGGAAAAGGTGCGCAACCAACTGGATATTCGCAAGCAGGATCCTAAGTATCTTTTGGCGAGACCTTTAAATCTGCCCGCAATTCCCGCAGAGAAAGCAAAAGCCCTACAAGAAAAGGGCAAAGGGCGCTTGGTCTCTCGGTCCATTTGATCTAAAGATTGCCTTGGTGGCGCGTTTGTGCCAGTTTAAAGAGGCATGAAAACACTGATTGTTATTCCCACGTACAATGAAAAAGAAAACATCCAAGCCATCGTTCCGGCGGTTCTTGCGCAAAATTTAGGCGTTGAGATCCTGGTCGTCGATGACAACTCACCTGATGGAACCGGTGCCATTGTTCGTGAAATGCAAAAAAATATTCCGCAACTTCACTTGCTGTCGCGTCCGGGAAAACAGGGGTTAGGGAAGGCCTATATTGCCGGTTTCCGCTGGGGCATGGATCATGGTTTCGAAGCCATCACGGAAATGGATGCTGACTTTTCACACCGACCCGAAGACTTAGGCCCGCTATTGAAGAAACTTGAAACCCACGATTTTGCTGTAGGTTCTCGCTATGTCGAGGGTGGACGCACGGTCAACTGGGGCCTTATCCGTAAAATCATTTCCCGAGGCGGTGGCATTTACGCGCGTTTGATCCTTGGATTTCCTTTGAACGATTGGACGGGCGGCTTCAATGCGTGGAAAAAGGAAGTCTTGCACGCGATTGACCTTTCCACCGTTGAATCCAATGGTTACAGTTTTCAAATTGAATTGAAGTACAAAGCTTTGAAAAAAGGCTTTAAAGGTGCTGAATCTCCGATCGTTTTTGAAGACCGCCGTGTCGGGCAAAGTAAAATGTCTATGAAAATAGTGATTGAGGCCTTCTATCGTGTTTGGCTTATGCGCTTTAAATAAAAGTCCTTGGGCTTTTATTTTTTTATTTTTTCTTCCCTTGATTTCCTGGGGCCAGGCGCAACAGGCGACAGTCCTTTTAGACGGAGCCTTGGTGTATCAAGATGCCGACTTCGATGCGCCCGTGATTGCGACTTTGAAAAGAGGCGCGGTCCATAGTATCTCCACAGGAAAGAAAGGTCCGTTTTTCAAAATTCGTCTTAAGCCCGGCTCGGTCGGTTGGATCTCTGACACGGACGTCAAGCCCGGCGTTTATAAATTGGCGGCACCGAAGGAAGAAAAAAAACGAGTTGAGGAAAAAGAAGAAAAAAGAAAGCCTTTCTTTGCCACTCGTTATCGTGGTCCCGCTTTGGATTTTATTAACTTCACCGAAGACACCTTAGGTCAGGAACGTTCGGAATTTTTGCCTTTTTACGGCGTGAAATTCAACGGATTCAATACGATTTTTACAGGCGAAATCTATACCGAAGGAAACATCTTGTTTCATCTCGGCGCTCCCAAATATTATTCCGAGGTGACGGGCAAAGGTGGCGACGGTTTTATTTTCCTTGCGGATTTTCTTTTTCAAACCGTGTTGCCCCAGGGGAAAAACGGAATTTTCTTTTACGGTTTTGGACCGATGTTTAGGTATTCGCATTTCACCTTGGAAGTTCCCAACGGAACCAAAACCCTCAGTTATTCCGCCGACGACATGACTCTGGGGGCGGTTTTTGATTTGGGACTTTCCTGGCGCTTCGGACGTTACTCGGTGCGAACCGATGCCAAATATTATTGGGAACGGACCAAGTACTATGGATTCGGTTTGAATTTGGGCTGGGAATTTTAGCCGCTTAAAAGTTCTTCGCTAACGCATTGCAAATTTACTGGCAGTCGATCCCGGGAATGTTAAATCGAGATCTCATCACGAGGGGTCTTCAGTGCGTTCCATCTTGTTTCTGGTGTTATTTCTTTTTGTCATCAATTCGGGTGCCGCAGAGCTTGAGCCCTATTTCGAACTCTTAAAACAATCAGGTGTGAACTATGAACCCGACGGCGCGATCTGTGAGCAGGTCGCGAAGCTTCGTTATCGCGCAGAATACCCCGAAGCGCAGTTCTTAATCACAACGGGTGTTGAATATAGCACTGGTGGGCAAACCCTCGGGGAACTCGATATTCTGGTGATTGACCGCGCAACTGAAAAAGTCGTCTTGGTCAGCGAAGTGAAATGCTGGAAAAATGTGGAGCAGGCTTTGGATAAAGCCAAGTCTCAACGCCAGCGGTTTTTATGGAATCTAGAGAAACATCCTCGGCAAATGCAATTTGCCCCCTCGGAAGATCTACAGCTGAAAGTATCACAGTTCGATGCCGCGACAGCGTACCGCTCCCTGTCTCAGATGGGTGGACTTGAAAAAGGTTTTGATGCGGAGCTAGAGCTTTCTTTATCCGAGCTAAAACAGCTTCGTATGCAGCTTCTTAAATGCCAGGCCTGGGGAGAATGTCAGCGCCCCCAATAAACGGTTTTTTTACTAATGCGCACTGCGGCAGGGTGGACTTGAGCGGCCTCCTCATGCACATTCTCTCCCTATGTCCATTCAAGTTTTACCTCCTGAAGTAGTCGACCAAATTGCCGCTGGCGAAGTGGTGGAACGTCCCGCTCATTTAGTCAAAGAGCTGGTTGAAAACAGCATCGACGCGGGTGCCACGCGTGTGCACGTGGAGTTCTTTGATGGCGGTCGTATTGTCAAAGTCATCGACAACGGAAAAGGCATGGCGCCGGAAGATCTGCCGAAAGCGTTAGAGCGTTTTGCGACAAGTAAAATTTCACAAACAGATGATTTGTGGCGGTTGAAAACTTTTGGGTTTCGCGGTGAAGCTTTGGCCAGTATCTCGGCTGTTAGCAAGTTGACCCTGACGTCGCGTCGTCCTGATGACGAGCAGGCGCATCAGTTGATTTCCGAGTATGGTCGTAAAAAAGACATCGACAAAGTCGGCGGTTCGCAAGGAACAACGATTTTGATTGAAAATCTTTTCGACAACACGCCGGCTCGTCTGAAATTTCTTAAATCCGACGCTGCGGAAAACACGGCGATTAAGACGACTTTAAAAGCCATGGCCCTTTCGCATCATGATGTCGAGTTTCGTATTCAGGAAAACGGCAAGTTGGTCAGTTTCTGGCCGGCCTGTAAAAATCGCAAAGATCGGGTTGAACAAATTTTGGAAATCAAACCGCTTTATGTCGGTGAAGCTTCTCGCGAAAATGTCAGAGCCTATGCGGTCTTCGCGGATCCGCACAATGTTGCTAAGACCGCGAAAAATATCTGGCTGTTTGCGCAGAATCGCTGGATTCAGGATCGCAGTTTGCAAGCGGCCGTGAATGAAGCGTATCGCAGTTTGCTGATGCATGGGGAGTATCCGATTGCCGTGGTTTGGGTTGAAACAGATCCCGACTGTGTCGACGTCAATATTCATCCGACAAAATCTCAGGTGAAATTTCAAGAGCCCTCATTGGCTTTCCGAGCCGTGGCCGCAGCTTTGCGAGGAACTTTAGAACAGGCGCCTTGGTTGCCCGCCCAACAGCGTCCTCAGCCAGTGCCGCCCCTTTCGGATGTGACAGCTTCCGACTATGCAAAGACCCAGGGTCTTCCCAATTTCGCAACGTCGGCGCCGGGGATGGGCGAAATGCCGAAGGAAAATCTTTCCTTTAAGGATTCTTCTTTGCAGGCGACAAGTTTTCAGAAAAAGGATTTTAGTTTCCCAGGATCTTCGGTGAGTGAGCCGAAAGTCACCTATCAAACTTTGCTGGATGCCGCCGCTGGCAGGGAAAACAGTGGTCCCGCAGCGCTGACCGAACCCGAAGCTCCGCGCGGTTATTGGTCTTCGTTAGAGGTTTTGGGGCAAGCCAACCTCACTTACATCGTCACTCAAGCGCGCGACAAAATTGTTTTCGTGGATCAGCATGCGGCCCATGAACGGGTGGTCTACGAAAAACTGATGAATGCCTGGAAGGGTGGAAAAGTCGATGTTCAAGACTTCTTGTTTCCGCTCGCAATTGATATGTCGCCCGAAAAAGTGGAAGCCTTGTTGACGTTGACAAAAGAGATTGAGCGCTTGGGTGTTTACATCGAATCCCTGGGGCCTGGCACTGTGGGTGTGAAGGCGGCCCCTTTGATGATTAAAGAATCTATTCTTAGCAATGTGTTGGATAAAATGGCCACTGAAATCGTGGATCAAGGTGGTAGTTATTCACTGGAACGAGTGGTTGGAGACATCTGCGCCACGATGGCATGTCACTCGGTGGTGCGCGCCGGTCAAGCTTTGGGCATGGAGCAGATGAAAAGCCTGCTGCGTGATATGGATCAATTCCCTCTATCGAGCTTCTGTCCTCATGGTCGGCCGGTCAGTGTGGAGTATCCTTTTTATAAGCTTGAAAAAGATTTTGGTCGCATCGTCTGATGAAAAAGAACAAGCCCGTTATTTTTGTCGTCGGTTCCACGGCCTCCGGGAAGTCCGAGTGGGCTCTTCGACTTGCGCAAGAGTTTCACGGCGTCATCGTGAATTGTGACTCTGTGCAGGTCTATAAGAAGGTGGATATTGGTGCTGCAAAACCTTCAAAGGCAGAACAGGCATTGGTGCCGCACTTTCTTTTAGATTACGTCAACCCCCCGCAGGAGATGACTGCGGGACAATACAGCCGCGATTTCTTTGCAACTTTAGAGTCTATTCCAGAACAGACTCCCATCTTTGTGGTGGGCGGCACGGGGTTTTATTTCATGGCTATTGAAAAGGGCATGTATCCCGTCTTGGCCGTGCCTGAGGATATTCAAAAAGAAGTGGCTGCGGAACTGCAAACTGAGCTGGGAGTTCAAAAACTTCATCAGGAGCTTTTGGAAAAAGATCCCCTTTATGGCGCAAAAATTCATCTTTCTGATCATTATCGCTTGGGGCGAGCTATCGAATTGATTCGCAGTCAGGGTAAGAGTGTCACTCAGATCCAAAAAGAGTTTGCTGAGTCCCGATCTGAATTTCCTTACCCTCTTTTAAAGATGGGTCCCTCCTGGGATCGTGAGGCCCTTAAAGAGCGTATCGATCTGCGCACCAAGAGAATGTTAGAGGCGGGGTTGATCGACGAAGTTCAAGGGCTTCTCGATGAAGGTCTAGAGGCGTGGGCTCCTTTAAGCAGCGTAGGGTATAAAGAAACGATCGTCTTTCTCAAAAAAGAAGTTAGTAAAGAGCAATTGTTTGAGTCCATCGCGACCAACACAAGGCAACTCGCGAAACGACAAAGAACGTGGTTTCAGCGCGACAAAGAGATCCAATGGTACGATGGAAAAGACGGTTTTTCCCAGGCAAGAAGCGTGGTCGAGGAATTCCTGATTCCTTTTGACCCCAAGAAAGGGAAAGCTGGAGAATGAGGGTATTATGAAAAGCATGACAGGTTACGGCACCGCCAGAGTTCAAACAAAAGACGTCACTGTGGAAGTGAGCATTCGTGCGGTGAATGGACGCTTCTTGGAGCCGAGGTTTCACCTCCCGCGTGAATTTGTCGCGCAAGAGTCCGAACTGAAGAAAATCCTAAGTCAGACCCTTTTGCGCGGCACGATTGATATCTTCGTGTCTCGTCGTGTTCGCAACACGGCGGCGAAGGCGCAAATGACGGTGAACGACGCTTTGGCAAAACGATACATGACGGCCTATAAACATCTTTCCAAAGAGTTAGGCGTTCCTTTTCAAGTTCATCTTGAGGCCTTGGCGCGACTTCCCGAGATTATTAAAGTGGAAGAGTCTTATGAAATGTTCGCTGGCGAGGATAAAATACTTAAAAAAGCTTTCACGGCAGCCTGCAAAGCTTGTAACGCGGAAAGAGCTCGCGAAGGAAAAGCACTTCGCCGTGATTTGGAAAAGTTGCTTCTATCTTTAGAGAAACAAGTCAAAGTTATCAGTGAGTTGCGTGAGGAAGCGAACAATCAGCTTCAAGAAAAATTCGAACAAAAAATTCGTGCTCGTCTTAAAGGAAATGACATCGATCCCACTCGCTTATCTCAAGAAATCGTCATCCAGTTGGAAAAGGCCGATATTAATGAGGAACTCACGCGTTTAAGTGAGCACATTAAAAATTATCGTCAACTCGTCGGATCTCAGCAGGCGGAAGGTAAGAAGTTGGATTTTTACACCCAAGAGCTGCTCCGCGAGGTGAATACGATTGGATCCAAGTCTCAGGTAGCCAAGATCACTCAAGCCGTGGTAGAAGCAAAAACCCTTATTGAAAGACTTAGAGAACAGGTGCAAAACGTCCAATGAAGACGCGTCTTATTATTGTCGCCGCGCCAAGCGGTGCTGGAAAAAGTAGTTTTGTCGAAAAGATCAGCCAGGAAGATCCTCGCTTGGTCGACATTATTACTTTCACGACAAGAGCCATGCGCAAGGGCGAAAGTGAAGGCCATCCTTATCACTTTATCGGTTCCGAGGATTTCCAGAAGAAAATTGAGCAAGGCTTTTTTGTCGAGTGGGCGAAAGTTCACACGAACTTTTATGGCACCTCTTACGAGAGCATCGAGAGCTCTTGGCAGCAGGGGAAGTGCGCCATTATGGATATCGACATTCAGGGCGTTGCGACCTTCAAGGCCAAGTTCCCGGATGCCAAGACCGTCTTTATCCTACCGCCCTCTATTGATGAGTTGCGTCGTAGAATCGCAAAAAGGGACGGTGGGATGCCCGCTGATATCGAAGTGAGAATGGCCAACGCGGAAAAAGAGCTGCGAGAGGCCTCTAAATTCGATTATCAGATCGTGAACGACGTCTTTGAACATTCCTACGCTCAATTCAAAAAAATCGTTGAAGAATTACTAGCTTAGCGGTAATTTGGCCGGATCAGTATTTTCGATTTATCGTCCCTGGAGGCAGAATGGCTCGCGTAACCGTTGAAGATTGCTTGGAAAAAGTCCCTAACCGATTTGCTCTCGTTCTTATGGTTGCGAAAAGAGCAAAGCAACTTCTTAAAGGTGCAGAAGCGACTGTATCTACTCGTAGCAATAAATATATTGTGAGCGCGCTTCGTGAAGTGGCCATCGGAAACGTAGGGTACACAGAGGCGATGGAGAACACAGAGGCTATCCGTCAAATCGAAAAGGATCTTAATAAATAAGAACCTTGTACGCAGGGAAGTTAAAAAAGGAGGCAGGGGCCTCCTTTTTTCGTTTAAGGCCTCTCAAAACCTAATAAATCCAAGACCTTATTTAAAAGGTAGTTGGAAGTCGTATCGCAACTCAGGTAAGCTTGTACAAGTATGTTTGAGACCCTGAAAGAGACCGGCGTCAGCCAAAAACCCGTTAAAACCTTAGATGATCTTTTAGGTCGTATTCGGAATTTCTATCCCAATGCCGATTTAAAAGTGATTGAAAAGGCATACTCTTTTTCAGAAAAGGCCCACGAAGGGCAGATCCGCCGCAGCGGTGAACCTTATATTTCCCATCCCTTGTCTGTAGCAGCCATCCTGGCCGATCTTCATCTTGATTTAGATACCATTGCCACCGGGCTTTTGCACGATACGGTGGAGGACACTCATGCCACCTTGGAAGACATCCGTCGTGAATTTGGCGATGTGATCGCGCACCTTGTGGATGGTGTTACCAAAATCGGCCAGATGAAGTTTAAAAACAGCCACGAAAAGCAAGGCGAGAATATTCGCAAGATGATTGTCGCCATGGGAAAAGATGTGCGCGTCGTTTTAGTGAAGCTTGCCGATCGTTTGCACAATATGCGAACGCTCAACTTCATGCCTTTTGAAAAGCAAGAGCGTATCGCTCTTGAAACCTTGGAAATTTACTGTCCTCTAGCGGGGCGGATGGGTATCAGTTCTTTGAAAACAGAGCTTGAAGACCTGTGCTTCCGCTACTATCGACCGGACATGTATTATCAGCTCGTTCAACAAATCAAAAAGAGCGAGGCCGAGCAGAATCGCTACATCGAGGACGTGAAAAGCCTGATCTCAAAAGAGCTGAATAAAGCGGGCTTCAAATTTGAAGTCTATGGACGTTCGAAGCACTTGTGGTCTATCTATCGCAAGATGCAATCTCGCAGCATCGATTACGATCAGGTTTATGATATTCTGGCTTTCCGTGTGATCGTTGACAGCGTGGCAGAATGTTATGCCGCTTTGGGATTAGTGCATTCCCTTTGGAAACCCATTCCCGGTCGTTTCAAAGACTTCATTGCGATGCCGAAGGCCAATAATTATCAGTCCCTGCACACCACAGTGGTCGGGCCGGGTGGTGAGCGCATTGAAATTCAAATTCGTACTCAGGAAATGCACTTGGTCGCCGAACGAGGGATCGCCGCGCACTGGAAATACAAAGAGCGCGGCAAAATGATTGATGATTCCGATGTGCAGCAGGCGGATTGGCTGCGTGATTTGGTCACTTGGCATCAGCAGGTGCGCAGTTCTGATGAATTTCTGGATACGGTGAAGACCGATCTTTTTGAAACAGAGATCTATGTTTTTACCCCCAACGGGGACGTTCGGGAATTTCCGGAAGGGGCGACGCCGATTGACTTTGCTTACGCGGTTCACACCGAACTGGGCAATCAATGTGTTGGCGCTCGTGTGAATGGCAAAATGGTTCCCTTAAAGTATCAGCTGCAAAACGGGGATACTGTGGAAATCGTGACGTCGAAAACCCAGATGCCGTCTAAGGATTGGCTGAAGTTTGCAGTTACGAACAAAGCCAAGTCCAAGATCCGCGCCTTTGTTAAAGAAGAGCAGCGTCGTCGCGCCATCATGCTGGGTAAAGAACTTTTGGAAAAAGAGTTCCGTAAGTTCGGCATGGCTGCGGCAAAATATCTGAAAGGCCCGGTCTTCGAACAATACCTGAAGGATCATGGTATCGCCGACCTCGACGAGCTTTATGTGACAGTCGGGTACGGTAAGTTGGAAACGCGCATTTTGGTGGACAGACTGTCCCCGGACAACATCGCCAAAGAATCTGCGAAAACTGAAAATACGACCTTCATGGAACGGGTCATGCGTGCTGCCACACAAAAAACGCGCAAGACGAACTCCCTGATCAGTGTGGATGGCATGGACGATGTCCTGGTTCACTACGCCAAATGTTGCCACCCGATCCCTGGCGATCCGATTGTGGGTTTTATCTCTCGCGGTCGCGGTATCACAATTCACCGCAGTGACTGTCGCAAAGCTTTCGAATTCGACCAGCTTCGTAAAGTCGATGTGACGTGGAATGTGAAACAAGCTGGTGAAGGTCAAGAGCGCGTTGTACGCTTGAAGATTATTTCTCAGGATACGCCCGGCTTATTGAAACTGATGTCTGAAGCTTTCGCGCAACAGGGTATTAATATTCAGTCTGCGCAAATTCGCACGACAAAAGACAAAAAGGCCGTGTGTCACTTTGAAGTCAGCGTGAAAGACGCCAGCCAGGTTAACCAAGCTATCTACGAGATCCAAAAGATCAAAGGTATTATTGGTGTCACCCGTGTCATCCAATAAAATTTCAGATCGTCTGCATTTTATTTTCGCCTCTCTGACATTGCTTCTGGGCGTTTCTGTCATGATCGGGTGGTGGACGAAGAATGACACCATCGTGAAGCTGCATCAAGATTTTGCCCCGATGGTCTTTAACACCGCCCTGTGTTTTGCGATTTTTTCTTTGGGGTTTCTTTTTTCTGAAAGAAAAGATCAAAAGATTTCCAAGATCTGCTCGGCGTTGGTTTTTTTAATATCTGGTCTGACACTGTTTCAATATCTGACAGGGATAAATGTAAGCATCGATAAATTTTTTGTCGAACCGTTTATGAAAGAGGGCCTAGCGGCGTCAGGACGGATGGCGATCAGCACGGCGATTTGCTTTTTGATCCTCTCATTGTCCCGCTTCTATCGCCGCCGTGATTTTTCTTCGCATATTATCACGGTCACGGTGGCCTCGTTGGTGATCGGGTTTTCTTTAATTGGAATCTTCGGCTACGTATTGGGTTTCAACTCCGAGTACGGCTGGGGCAGCTTTTCACGCATGGCGATTCACACTTCCGTGGGGGACGTTCTTCTTTCTTTCGCCATGCTTTGGCAACTGCGAGTGGAAAACAAAGAATCTTCCGGCGCGCGCCGCCGCACCTTGGTACCGTCTTATGTTTTGATCGTTGGGATTTTGACCTCCATTTTGATTTGGCATTTATTAATCTTGCGCGATCAGGATCGCAATCGTCGTGTCGTGCAGATTCAGGCGGAAAGTATAAAAGCCAATATCACGAACGTATTTGCCCCCCTTGAAAAAGCTTTGCGGCACATGGCTCGGCGGTTTGCGGATGGTGCGTATAACAACGAAAAGCTTTGGTACGCCGATGCGGAAAGTTATTTCACCGAATTCGAAGGTCTGCGCCGTCTTCTTTGGGCCGACAATCAGCACATCATTCAATGGGTGTACCCGCTCGATCGTGGGGGCGCGAAGTTATTAAAAGCCCCTATTTCAGAAGACGCCCAAGTCGTTGAAAGAATGAAAAGCGCCGAAAACGAATACCGGGCTTATCTTTCGAAATTCATAGAACTAAAAACCGGCGGCAAGGGTTTTGTGATGTTTGCCCCTATCTTTGCCAAGGGTCAGTTCAAAGGAACCATTCGCGGGGCTTTTTTGGCGAAACCGGTTTTTGAGAAGGTCATTGATATCAAAGGTTATCATCTTTCCATTTATGAAGACGGGAAGGAAGTTTACTCCAGTGGCAAAGCGGACACCGTCTTTGCGCGCGACTGGAGAAGCAAATCCCGTTACCGCTATCTGGGGGCGGATTGGGAAATTTTATTGATTCCTTTTCCAGAAGTGATTCGGGAAAACACCTCCTCTTTGCCCAATCTGGTACTTTTTTTCGGTGTCAGCATTTCCGTTCTGCTCGGAATTTCTTTAAGCTTTTTTACCCGGGCCCGGGACTCAGAAAAATCCGCCAAAGAAGCCTTTGAGTGGAAACAGGCCAGCATGAACAGTGTGCCGCTTTTAATGGTGTCTGTAGACAACAAAGGTCTGATCCGCGAAATGAATTCCACAGCCGAGCGGCTTTTGGAATATTCGACAGAAGAACTTAAAGGGAAAGTCACACCGGCCCTTTTTCATGATCAGAATGAAATTGACGTTCTTCAAGACAAAATGCTTTCGCAAACCGGTCGTCGCGTCGAGTTCGGCGTGGATTACTTCGAGATGATGTTTCGCTTCGGATATCATCGTGCAACGGAATGGACGATCATTTCAAAAACCGGCAAGAAGTATTCGATGGTGCTATCAATCAGTAAAATTTTTGAAGATAACGGAGACATTGGCGGTTATCTGGGAATTTTAGAAGACGTCACGGAGCTGCGGGAAAAAGAAAGATTGTTGAAAGAGCAGGAAGAAAAAATCCTGGCGTCTTCTCGTTTGGCATCCCTGGGTGAGATGGCTGCGGGAATTGCCCATGAAATTAACAATCCCTTAACTATTATTAATGGCCATGTCAGCGTTCTTCGCAGGGTCTTGGGACAAAAGGGCCTCGCGCAAGACGGGGATATCGCAAAGAAATTAGATGCGATTGAATCCGTCATCCAAAGAATTGCAAAAATCATTCGGGGCATGCGCAGCTATGTGCATGAAACCGACATGACGAATGAGGAAGTGATTGCCGTCGAAGTCCTGGTGGACGAGACCTTGGCATTTTGTCATGAAAAATTTAAAACAGAGGACGTGGAACTGACGTCGCAGATTCAACCGAAGCTGAAGGTGCGCGGCCGGCCTTATCAAATTTCACAGGTGTTATTGAATCTCTTGAATAATGCTTTGGATGCGGTCATGGTCAGTCCTGTAAAAAAAGTTTTTCTGGAAGCTGTCATTCGCAATGGTGGCGTTGAAATCAGCGTCTCTGATACCGGCCCTGGCGTGCCCTATCATCTGCGCACAAAAATCATGGAACCCTTCTTTACGACCAAAGAAGTCGGTAAGGGTGTGGGACTGGGACTTAGCATCTCGCAAGCCATTGTCCAGGCGCATGGGGGACGATTTTATTTAGACGATAATTCGACGCGCACCCGATTTGTGATTTGGCTTCCCCAAGAGCCGTCCTAGAGATTCCAGGCCCAGCCCGCTTTTAATAAAATCTGACTGGCTTTGAC
The DNA here is from genome assembly GCF_000786105.1 of Bdellovibrio sp. ArHS. Classification (NCBI taxonomy): domain Bacteria; kingdom Pseudomonadati; phylum Bdellovibrionota; class Bdellovibrionia; order Bdellovibrionales; family Pseudobdellovibrionaceae; genus Bdellovibrio; species Bdellovibrio sp. ArHS. Next base: position 28,333 of record NZ_JTEV01000021.1, on the reverse strand, counting down.
GGTGCTGGAGGCCGGAAACATATTGTATTCCAAGCTCACCGGAACATAGTTCTTACGGCTTAGCTGAACGTCTGTTCCAAATGCAAAAGTGAACACTGAATTTGTGGAAATTTGCGATTCGTTAAGGGCTGTACTTGATTTTGATACAGCTAAAAGATAACCCATGCCGCCGCCCAACCAGGGACGGTACTTGCCGATGTAAGGATACCACTTGGCCATGCCGTACATCGAAAGATAGTTGATCTTGGCATCACAGCTTGTCGACCCAGAGCAGGCCGCCGAAGAAGCGGATCCTGAAACATTGAATTGCTCTATAGCGGCAAAGCCTCGTCCCACCAACGAGGGGCTGAACACATAGTCATAAAAGCCGCCGACGCCGAATCCAGAACCGCTCATTTTAACCGAAGCTTTTTGCGTTATACCGAAACCGTCTTTATAGCTGACATCCGCGTCCATCGAGTTCATCAGATAGCCTCCGACGATTCCATAAGAATCTTTGAGGACCCGGGAAAGGTTTGTATTCGTGGGACGGGGAGCACTGTCGTCTTGAGTTTCATTAGCGGCCACCTCGGCACTCATTTTGGATGGTGCTTTGGCTTGAAGTGTATAACCACTGCCGGGACGTCCTCTTAGAACTTCGCCCAACGCCTTGCCGCCTTTAACTTGTTTCACGCGAATAATGGCAGAACGTTTGCCGGTGGCGGGATTGATCAGAAAGAATTCGTCGCCTTCAAGGACGCTATCGCCGTCCAGATTGATAAGAACCTTTTGTCCTTTGACTGCAGAAATCGTGGCAGACCAAGAAGTGGGGCCACTCACCAAGATAGCTAGCAGAATCCAGATTTTCGTTCTTAACATCAGTGCTTCCTATTCAAGTGTCATCACGTTGTCTTCAAGCTCGCGAATAAAGGATTCTTTATAAAGATTCCAAACGATGTCATTGGCGAATTCATAAATGCAGGAGTGGACAGCGCTGTCGGATTTTTGGATGGCTTTGACTTCCACCTTGACGCCGCGATGAGTGCGCCAGACTTCAAGATCATTTCCCATCACCACCATTTCGTAGTGCGAAGACGGAAATTCTTCATGAAACCAGGTTTCGAAACGATTTTCTTTTTTGCAGCTCTTCAGTTCGAAATTGGCTGTGGCAGAAACTTTGCCGGGGGCTTCGGATTCAAATTGTTTGCGGCCCTCTGAACGATAGATCGTACAGCCGCTTAAAAAGAGAACCATGAATACAGAAAACAAAGCACACTTCATAGGTCTCTAATTATAGGGGAGGCTAGACCAAATAAAAAGCCCCGATGCAAGATCGGGGCTTTTGACTGGTGACTAATGAATCGTCAGTAATTTTCCCTAGAATGGAATTTCGTCATTCGAATCAAAACTTGGTTCTGGTCCGAAATCTTGGAAATTATAATCATCACCGCCTGAAGATGAAGAAGAACGGCTAGATCCCGCTTCAGCACCGGCAGAGCCCAAGAATTGAACTGTGCTAGCAACGATTTCAGTCGTGTAGCGTTTTTGACCTTGTTGGTCTTCCCACTGACGCGTTTGCAGTTTTCCTTCAACGTAGACTTGGCGACCTTTAGAAAGATGCTTGCCGCAGATTTCTGCAAGTTTGCCCCATACTGTTACACGGTGCCACTCTGTACGCTCTTGTCTTTGACCGTCTTTCACCCAAGATTCGCTTGTCGCGATATTCAGGCGAGCTACAGTGCTCCCGCTACCGATTGCTTTCACTTCTGGATCAGCACCTAAACGACCTACAAGAATAACTTTATTTACTCCAGACATTTTCCCTCCAATGACCACTTGGTTTTTTGTCAGATTAAGAGTGAAGTCAATAAGGACTTCAGCTCCCTTATATTTGCTGTGGAGTGTGAGCAAATCTTAGGCAACCCCTTACCTCAGGACCAATATAGCAGGGGCGCTCGAGGGGATCGGATTTCGACTAACGCATCTTGTTAATGCTGGGTGGAAGGGCTGGATTGGTGGCGGAAACTCGCAGCTTAAACTGCGCTCCGTCCGTCGCCGGTGTTTTGTAAGCATCTAAAAGGCCAATGAAGGTCGAAGCGCGAGCCTGAAAACTCGGTTTGATCTTCAGATCAATATCAAAAGAATACGCGCCAAACTGCGGGCTGAAACTGCCACCGCGATTGACGATATTGATGCCGATATTTCCTTTAACCGTGCCATAAATTTCATCGCCCGGCTTGCCAATGGTTCCGGTTTCAATCACAAAACGTCCCGCCGCCAAACGACCCTTAAGCTCAACCGAAGCCAATTTTAAGTCAGGCAATGTCAGAGGACCCATGAAGGTGTTCACCGTGGACGGTGGCAGTTCGAACTGGTTCACGGTTAAATCCATTTCAACATCCGGCTGCTCTTGAAAAGTCAAATCCGCCAATGCCGTTGTTTCCAGATTAATCTGTCCCTTTAAAAGCACGGGAAGGTTCGCAAGCTCTCTGACGTCATGCAAAGCGACTTTTTGGGCTTTGATTTCGATCTTCTGTCTTTCGATGCCGTTGTCGGATTTAGCGCCCTTGCCGACGACCAGATCCACGTCACCTTTTAAAAGACCTTTTGCTGAAACATGCCCATAAGGTTTCTGCGCAATCAATCCGGAAATAGACGGAGTGATCACCAATTCTTGTGCCGAGAGGGCCGGGGTGCGCAGGGATTCAATATACACTTGATCCATTTGCACGCCAGGCTGAGGAAACACACTCATTTTCAGACGTTCAAATTGCAGATAAACCGAGTTGTTTGTCAGGCGGGAAACCTGCGATGAAATAAGATCGCTCAGATCGTCAAAAGGAAAAAGAAGGAACAGAAAAACAAAGGCAGATACAACCATCACGGCGATTTTACCTTTGCTTTCACGGATCAGTTTAAGCAGTTGACGAAGTTGTTCCATCGCTATTCGTCTCCAGGAGGGGGTGGTGTGTTGCGGTTGCGAGAGCCTGGACGAGTCGGAGCTTCAGGCGGCGGCTCTGGAGCCGCTGGCACCGCCAGCGCAATCAGCTTGTAGGTGACGTCGAAATAGCGAGGGTCTTCCGCATTGGCTGTCATGGCCATGTCTTTAAGTTTGACGCTGGCGTTGATACTTTGAAACTGATGTCCCAAATCCAAGGCCTGACGGATGTTGAGCTTAGCCAGACTGACTTGCAACATACCTTCCGTCAAATTCTGAGGAACGATTTTGGAATCATTCGTTAAAACCTCAGTCCCTTTTATTTGTTCGGGTAACAGGTTGGCGGCCGTCAATTGGTTTTGAACGCTGTTACGGACGATCTCCAGACTGGGGGCCTGAGGAATCTGCGGAACATCCGCAGATTCGCGACTGACCTTAAGAAGCTCACGAATCGTCATGCGCTTGCTTTCGAACTCTTCCACATAAGTTTGGGATTGATTAAAGGCCCCATACGGGACACTCAGAATCATAAACGCGATCAAAGCGGCGACACCAACGACTGTCACCTTTTGCATCACAGGCGTCATGTTTTCGTAACGGTCGCGCAATTGATTGTAAACTCCGCTATCCTGGATGCGTTCCCAGGTCACGCGGGCATCACTGACAAATCGGTCCTTCAAGTCGTCTAAATTCATCTTGTCACCTTTTGAATGCCACGATCGACGCTAAAGCTGAATGAAAAGGCGGTACGGCCTTGCAGAGGTTTAAGCGTGGATCTTTGCGTTCTGACTTGGCCATCCGCTGTGATATTCTTTAAAGACTGCTGTAACAAAGAAGCTTCCTGGGCGGTGTTGACGTAGCCCTGTATTTGCACGGAAGCATCTGTCACCGCAAGCTGTTGCACATCCAATGTCAGTGCCGTCTTAGCCGGGGTCGCATCATTCACTTTTTTGATCACATCCAGCGCTGAGTTCATATTCGCCACGCTGGCCAAAGTTTTTAAATCCGCGGCGCGCTTTTTGTTGTCACGAATGTACTTGCGAATTCCATTTTCAGAGGCATTGCGGCCGCGTAAGCCCGCGACGGTTTTTGCCTGATCCTTCAGAACCTCTTGGGTTCGGTCCGCCAGACTGACCGAAAAGCTTTCGCGCAGTGACGTGTAAACGAAAAGAACCAGAACGGCAGCGGTGGCGACCTTCGCGGTATGTCCCCATTTTTCCCAGAACATTTTCATCTGGTGATTTTCTTTTGCGAATTCTCCGCGCAGGAAATTCACCGGAGGGTTGCGAGGTTTTTTAAATCCCTCGATGGCCAAACCCAAAGCCACACCGGCTTTGGCGCCATTGTAAGCAGAACGCTCGAAAAGAACGTTGGGAATCAGATCCAAAGTGGAAGTGCGGTTGACCGGAACTTCCAAAATTTGTGTCAGGAAGGGACCGACATTCTGAATTTGCGAAACTCCTCCGGTCAGGCCGATGGAATCTATTTGCGCGTTAAATTCGCTTTTCAACTCTAGGATCGACAACTGAAGATCGCGAGCCAATTCGCGCACGCTCTTGGCAATAGTGTCAGAGAAGGTCACCTGATCGAAAGTGGCGCCCTGTTTGTTGGTCAGGATGAACGCTTTGGTTTGCAGTTCTTTGATCGCTTCCAAGAACGGGATTTCATATTTCTTCGCAATCGCTTCGGCGATATTTTTTCCGCCCCAGAGAACAGAACGAACAGCAATCAAAGAGTTGCCTTCAAAGGCACTCACTAAAGTGCGAGTGTGCCCGATGTTCAATATCAAATTCACATGTCGAACAGGTCTGTTCTCTTCGTCGTTCAAAGCAATGCTTGGTGGCAGCAGGGCTGGAGGCGCCTCATTCCAGCGCTCAAATACATTGGCCAGCGCTGTGCCTTCGGCCGAAATAATTGCAGGATCAATGCCGGCGTCTTGACTACGCTGAATGCAATTTTGCACGTGGATTTTTGGCGCAGCACAGGCAAGAACTTCAGCACCGCCGCCCACAGTGCGAACGATTTTCGCGTCAAAGACGGCATTGTCAGAGGAAAAAGGAATATCCTCTTCCAACTCAAACGCTAAGCTCTTAGAGATTTTGATGCGATCATTGAAAGGAAAGAATTTATTGCGAATCGCGACACGGTCTTGGCGAAGGGCAAGAATGAATTTTGTCTGATTCGGATCGTAGGTGGCGGTGAAGTTTCTTAAAAACTCGATGACTTCAAGTTCTTGGTCCGCGCCGGGAGCAATATTCAAGGCGTGTTCGATGAACTGCGTGACTTGAAAGCCTTTGGACGAGCTAGTCATCTCCACAATTTTGATACTGCTAGAACCTATGTCTATGCCTACTGACTTCACCGTGAATTCCTCCATGAATCCTTGACCTAAGTTTATGCGAGGTTCGGCGTGGTGTATAGCATTTTAAGTTAGCGGCACGCCTTCCGGGCTCTGTCGGTGCTGTGTAAAGATGGACTATTGTCTAGGCACTAGCGTTCTTGCCAGAAGACGATTCTTGGCGGGCCCTTGGGGACTTGATTGGCTTGGTTGTTATTGGCGTTGCCACCACTGCCGCTGCCTGGATTTTTTGGTTTATTGGGATCTTCTGGATTGTTGGGATCTTGTTTTTCTTTATCCACGAAGGATTTGATTTTGGTCGCGGCACGATTCAAATCCATGACAATGGCCGTGATCTCGCGAGTGGCTCCGGCAAATTCACCCGTGCTTCTGATTTTGAAGTTCATGACGGTGTCACAGGTCATAGGGATGTCCTCGGGATTTCCCATAATGCGCACGCCTTTTTGTTGGACGAAGCCCCAGAAGTCTTGGCTGCCGCCGCCTTGGTCGCACTTAAAGGGACCGCCTTCTTCTTCGCTGTCTCGCCGTTTGATGATTTCTGCGACGACTTCGTCAGTCATCGCGGGATCAAGAGATTTTAAAACGTCCTTCGTGGCCAGATTAGGATTGATGCCTTTCATGCCGTAGATGGTGACTCGTGGCTGAAGAAGCTCAAAAAAAGTGTCGGTCATTCCCGGCACCATGTGCAGTTCTGCAAGAGTGCGGAAGGCGCGATTGGGCGGGTAATAGTCCGTCTGGGACAATTGGTTTAGTTCCGCGTAGTTTGATCTTTTATCGCCGCCGTTTAAAGATTGCGATTTCGGACTCATCCAGTCGGCGATGTTGTTAATCAATTCCTCAAAGCGAATATTTCCATATTCACGCGCGAAATTTTCGTCTTCCTGTTTCTTTTGTTCAAAGATATTCAGAAGCTGCCTTTTGGTCATGTCCTGCAAGGTTTTTGACGGCGAGTTCAGGTCATTCAAGTCAATCTTCGAGCCTTCATCTTCGATCGTGACCAGGTAGCTGGAATCCATCGAGGATTCCTTGAAGATTTTTTTGAAATTATCTTTGTCGACCGCACTCAGTTCGTCCGGAATCGGCAAAGGCCAGGCGAAAGGGAATTTCCAAATTTGATCCAGCATGGGGCTATTGCCTAATTGGGCACCAAATTTACTTTGTGCTTGTTGGTAAATTTTAATCCGCAAAAGACTAAGCTGCATGCCCGACTTCGCGGCGTAATAAGCCTTCACTCGATTCAGACTTTGCGAATTTACCAAATATTCCACGTTGGAGTCGTAGGACACTTCCATTGCAAAATACATAATCAGCATAATGCAGGCGACGGCCACCATCATGGCCACGCCCCGTTGATTACTGAGTGGGACCGCTAGGTTGCGGCCAAGAACTTTGATTTCCTTGCGCATTTGCTGCCTCCTCAGGATTGTTAGGGAAGTGGATGGGGACGATGGCTTGCATCGAGTATTTTTTCGATTTGCCTTTTTCTTTTTTCTCAACCGTCAAAGAGACTTCCACGGCCTGCGGGAATTTTCCTTTGGTCGCACCATCACCTTGGGCGTCAGTGCGCCAATCGGTCACCCAGTCTTGTTTGCCTTTTCCCATATAGCGCAGCTTGAACTCCGAAACATTTTCCAGAAGAACCACTTCGTCACCGCCTTTGGTGACATCCAAATCCACATAGGGGGTGCTTCGTCGCCAAAGACACTTCGACGAGGCGGATTCATTGCGAAGATTTTTACAATCTTTCACCGCGTAACCCACTTCAATAAAGTCCGCCTGGGCCGTGTTGCGCGTCGTGCGGGCGTTGTTCATCGTCACCAAGTTCAGGCTTTCACCGGTGCCGACGAAGTGTGTTTCAGGATCGCGACGGGGAACCTCGCGGCGATTGTTGGGGTCTTGGTTGGGGTCCGGAATAATTCCAGGGGTTGCGGGGTTTCCGTTGTTGGTGGAGTTTTTCTTTTTTAAGATTTGCTCCATTTCCTTTTCAAGATCGCGGTAGTGATAGGCAAGATTGATATCTCGTTCCACCAAACGCATGGCATCGCGCATACGTGAAACATCATCGATCTGATCCTGAAGCTTTCCTTTGGCTTTGATCGCTTGAGTGATGGATTGAGCTGTTAAAACGGTGAGAGTGGCTAAGATCGCAATTGTGATCATCAGCTCGATCATGGTGAAACCTTTTCTGTTTCTCATGATCAGCCTCCCGCACCAGGGATGGAAGGAAGTGGTAATTGTTTGTCGTAATCCACAAAATACTGAGTCGCGGAAAACTCCAAAGGTTTTTTGGCGCCCTTGTAGATAACCGTGACCTTCACTTCTTTGATGGATTTCCCCAGGTGTTCTGCCAGGGTTTTCATAATGGTTAAAGTCAGTTCGTCGGCGCCACCGGCTTGCGCGGTTAAAGTCGCCGAAAAATCGGGAACTTCAAATTCCTTAGAGGTCATACGCCAGGAATACTGAGGATATTCAGAACCGAAGTCGTCTTCCTTTTCTTCAGGGATAGAGTCGAGGGGTTTTCCCTGATACTCCATTTCGACTTCAACCATTTTGCGTTCTAAGAGGGCGGCAACTTCGGTGGAAAGCTGGGTTTTACGCACACGCATGAAACTACCGCTCCAGGAATTTGCCAATAATAGCAAACCCGAAGACAGGATGACCAAAGCCATCACCGTTTCTATCAGCGTAAAACCTTTTCTATTCCTCACCGTTGGACATCCTTTAACGAAGAAGCTTTTTCTATAATATCAGCTTGACCCGTTAAAGGATTAAAAACAAGAGTCCAAGTTAAATTATTTCCGTTCGTAATTTGCACGGCGGCCGCTTCCACGAAGCCTTCGGGGAAAAAATGAATATAGGCCATGCCCGACGTAATAGGGGACTTCATATTGATGGTTTCGACAGAGCCAAAGCGCAGTCCGCTCGGAAGTTTTTTTTCGCCTTTTGTGAGGGACTTGTCGATCTGGAAAAGGGGTGGGGGTGCATCCTCTTCTTTTTCCGAGTCTTTCTTTAAAGCCTCTTCGTACATCTTCGGATCGACGGGCTGAGGCCCATTGGCTCTTTCGACCCAATAGGCTTCATCCTGGGCATCCATGTTGATCACCAAGCGGTAGGTGGAATTGGTCAGACGGGCTTTGTTGCGGATTTCCTTGCTCAGAACAATGAAGTTTCGCGCAACCGCTTTGATGTTGCCTTCTCTTTTGACGAAGCGAGGGGCTACCAACGCCACGACCGCGCCGAGAATTGCCAGCACGATCATGATTTCAATTAGCGTGAAGCCCTTTTGTGAACGCATGAACTTACTGAATGTCGTCGAGAGTGATATCTTTATCGTTTCCAGAGCCACCTTCACGGCGGTCCTTACCCAAAGACTTCAACGTGTATTCAGAGCCTTCGCGTTCATAAACAAGTTCATTGCCAAATGGATCTTTAAGATCTTTTTTATAGTAAGGTTCAGGACCCCAGTTGGAACAATCCGCATCCGCTTTCGTCAAACCTTCCAAAGATTGAGGGTAGTGGCCGCAATCGGTGTAGTACATAGAAAGAGCGTTTACAACTTGAGTCAGCTGAATTTTAGCTTCTTTCACTTTGGACTTATCCAACTGTCCAGTGATGTTGGGAAGAAGAAGAGCTGCGATACTACCGATGATCGCAAGGACGATCATGATTTCGATCAACGTCATACCCTTGCGGTTTTTGAGAAGAGACATTACTTACTCCTTATGTTTAACAGATGTTGAGAATAGCAGAGGTCCCATTCCAGGTAAAGCACAGTCACGGCCTTGACTCGAATGAGAACTTCCAGAGTTTCAAAAAACTTTGAACCCGACTTTAGAGAGGATATAGACTAAAGTTGATATTTCACTTTAACTATTAACCAGCGATGTTTGCCATTTCAAACATGGGCACCATCACGGCGACCACGATCATACCGATCGCAAAACCCATCAGGACAATGACCACGGGACCCATCAGACTGGTCAGACCTTCCAGCTTTGTTTTCACCTGAAAGTCGTAGGCGTCAGAAACCTGAGAAAGCATGTTTTCCAGTTCGCCGGTTTTTTCACCAATGTTGACCATGTGGATGACGATCGGCGGGAACTGACCGGATTTTTTTAAGGGGCCGGCAATGGATTCACCCTCTGAGATATTCGAACGGGCTTCGTCAATAGCTTGCGCCAAAACATGATTGTTCACAACGTTACGAACGATATCCAACGCGGCAAGCATAGGGACGCCGCCGGTCAGAAGCGTGGCTAAGGTTCTGGTGAAGCGGGATACCGCGACCATGCGGACCGTGGGGCCTACGATCGGAAGCTTCAAAGAGATCGCATCCCACTGATTGCGACCTGCAGGGGTGCTTTTCCAGTTTTTGAAAAGAAGATACATGATCAAGGCGCTACCAACCAAAAGATACCAATAGTTCACGACGAACTGACTGGCATCAATGAGAGTCACCGTATACCAGGGAAGCTGCAAATTCGGAGCGGACTCAAAAACGGTCACCATTTTAGGAATGAGGAAGACAAAGAGGAATCCCAAAAGACCCAAGGTTACAGCCATCATAATAATAGGGTAGGTCATGGCACTGCTGACCTTGGCGCGCAGGTCCGCTTGCGCTTCGGTGAACTCTGCCAGACGCATCAAGATCACATCCAGACTGCCTGACATTTCACCGGCTTCCACCATTGAAATGTAAATATTCGTAAAGATATTGGGATACTTGGAAAGGGCTTTGTGAAAAGGAGAACCCTCATTCACCATGTTCTTACAGTCAGCAATGGCCTCAGATAAAGCCGCATTTTCAACCTGTTCAGACACGGCAGTTAAAGCATCCACCAGGGGAATATTTGCCTTGATCAGCGTCGCTAATTGTCGCGTCATCAGGGCCAACTCTTTGACACCCACCTTCGCGGTAGAACGGACGCCGGCTTTCTTTTTAGGATCTAGCTTCTTTTTATCACGGATGTCGACGACATAAATATTGTCTTTTTTCAATTTAGCGCGGGCCGCGCGCAGATTTTCTGCGTCGACCACGCCTTTTACGTTTTTTCCGTCTCTTGATAAACCTTTGTACTCAAAAATAGGCATTTGCTTGTCCTAAAAAATGCGGCTTCAGTTGCGCGCCCCCTGGCTGTTGACTAAATATCCAACTGCGTATTTGAAGCCAACTCTTCAATTGTCGTGATTCCCGCAAGAACCTTTTGCACACCGTGATCGCGGAAGGTTTTCATGCCATTCGCAACAGACTGCTTCTTGATAGAGTTACCATCCTTTCGCTGCATGATCAAAGAACGGATGTCATCGGTAACAATCAAAAGCTCACTGATCGTCGTACGGCCAGAATAACCTTTTTGCCCACAATGATTGCAGCCCATCGCGCGGCAGATGTGCGAATTTTTTGCTTCCTCGCGGGTGACGCCGATGGTTTGTAATTCAAAGTCCGTCGGTTCATAAGGCGCTTTGCAATGAGGGCATAGGACCCGCACCAGACGTTGCGCGACGACACCTTGAATCGAAGTGGCGATCAGGAAAGGTTCCACACCGAAATCGATCAGACGGGGGAATGCCCCGGCCGAGTCATTCGTGTGCAGGGTTGAAAGAACCAAGTGACCTGTTAAAGAGGCTTGAATCGCAAGTTCGGCGGTTTCTAAGTCACGAATCTCACCGACCATGATGATGTCAGGGTCTTGACGAAGGAAAGATCTTAAGCCCGCCGCAAAGGTTAATCCGATTTTGGAGTTCACCTGGACTTGGCCGATGCCGTGGATACGTTGTTCCACCGGATCTTCCACGGTCAGAATATTTACGTCGGGTTTATTCAGTTTTGAAAGAGCTCCGTACAAAGTGGTCGACTTACCAGAACCCGTCGGGCCTGTGACCAGGAAGATCCCATAAGAGCGCGCCAGCAGATCATCCAAACGATCCAGATTCTCGGTTGAAAAGCCTAGTTGTTGCAGTTCTAAAACGATACTGGATCTATCTTGAATACGCATGACCAGTCGTTCACCGTGCGCCGTCGGGACGGTGGACAGACGGATATCAATGTCTTTACCACCGACTTTCAAAGGAATACGACCGTCTTGGGGCAGACGTTTTTCCGCGATATTTAAATTCGCCATAACTTTGATACGGGAGGTAATCGCATTTTGTAGTTTTTTGGGTGGTTTGAAAACGTCAAACAAAATACCGTCCGTACGAAAACGCACGACCATGTCTTTTTCGTAGGGCTCAATATGGATATCCGAGGCTTTTTCTTTCACCGCTCGGAACAACAGACTGTTCACCATCTTGATGACCGGCGCATCGTCTTCACCAGCCTCCAGCAGGTCGACAATGGGGTCATCGAGGTCATAATCTTCTTCTTCGATTTCATCGAGACCGGAAAGATTGGCCGTGCTTTTTTCGTAAACCTTATTGATCGCATCCTGGATGCGGCTGGTGGTTGTCACTAAGGGACGAACACGTTTTCCGAAAAGAACTTTTAAATCATCCAGGACTTTCAGATTGACCGGATTGCTGGTCAGGGCAATCAAGGTCTCGGGTTCTTCTTTGTAGGGAAGAACGTTGTGTTGTTTTGCATAGTTGATCGGAAGATCTCGGATCAAGTCGACGGCGATATCACTGACAGGAATGTCTCGGATGAAATCCAAGCCCAATTCTTTGCACAGATCGGCGACCACTTCATCCGCCGTGGAAAATTCTTTCGCCGCCAAAGCTTCCCCTACGGTGACGGGTCTCACCACCGAGGGGTTGTTTAGCACAGAACGGATTTGGTCCTGTGATAGGGAGGTCGCTTTAGACAGTATCGTTTGAATATCCACGGAGGCCATGATTTCTTATTCCTCTTCAATAACAGGTTGGGATGTTTCAGGCGGCACGGCGCTGCCGCCGTTCAGGCCCGCACGCGCCTTCTGGTGAATCGCATCCATCTTTTTACCATAGGGATCGACTCCTCCCTGAGCTTTGATGAAATCAATACGTTCATCCAGCGTCCTATTTGTAATCGCATTCGTATCTGCAGAGTTTTTCACAATTTTCGGCGTCAAGAACACGACCATATTCGTTTTATCTTTCGAAATCGTGCGTGACTTGAAAAGCCATCCAATAATAGGAATGTCGCCAAGAAGAGGCACTTTGCTGATCGATTCAATGTCTTGTTCTTTCATCAAGCCACCCAGAATCGCCGTGTCGCCGTTATTCACGTTGATCACAGTTTTAATCGAACGCTTCGCTAAAGGCTGAGTAGAATCTTGGAAGGCCTTCGGCGTGCTGGCGGTAGAAAGCTGAGACACTTGTTGTTTGATCTCCATGCGGATTTGATTTGTCGCTGGGCTGATATAAGGCTTCAGCGTCAATTTAATCGTCGCGTCTTCAAACGTGGGGGTGGTGATCGGTGAACCGTTGGTGGGCGTCGTGGTCGTTGATCCTGTCACGACTTTATCGCCGACTTCCAATTCACCCTCTTGATTGTCTAACGTCATCAAAGTTGGAGTCGAAAGGATGTTGGCTTTCTTCGTCGTTTTAAGGAAATTGATAAAGCCGACTAGATTTGGAATCTTGATCGTGGATTTAGAAACAGGGTCTGTCACTTCCACGACATCACCCTGGCCAAAACCAATGACCGCTCCGGCGCCACCAGTCGGGCTTAACAAGCTATTGATATCCAGGCCACCGTTGAATCCCACTTTGCCATAACCAGAGTCGCCGTATTTGTAGTAACCGACGCCCCAGGTGTTACCGTCGTTGGCGCTCATCTCCATGATGATCGCTTCAACGAAGACTTGATCACGAGGAGTGTCGATCTTGTTCAGCAGACTTAAAACCACTTCGTAGTCTTGTTTGCTGGCGGTAATAATAAGGCTGTTCGTGGTTTTGTCGCCGACGATTTTAACATCGCCGCCGAAGATTTCCTGAGGAGCTTGCATCTGCCCACCCGCACCGATCGGGGACAGCAAGCTGCCGCCGGTCTGTGGTTTTGGTGAAGCATCCTTGGTCACACCTTGAAGGGTTTGAGCCAATTTTTCGGCATCTCCGTTTTTCACGTGATAAACGTAAACACCGCCGGACTCTTCGGGGCGAATTTTAAAATCAAGTTGCGAGATCAATTTTTTAATACGCACGATGCCGGATTTGTTTCCGACAACGATGATTGAATTTGTACGGTCATCAGGAATCGCCATGAAGAAGCTTGCGCCTTGCTGGCTGGATGCACCTGCTGATCGAGAAAATCTAGGCACGCCCGCGGAAAATGTTCCTGGAGCAGAGCCTTGAGTTTTATTGCCCTTATTTACGATCTTGTCGACGAGGTCCGCCAAGTCTTTCGCTTTCGCATACTTAATAGGAATAACCTCAAGTTGTTCTTCAAAGCCTGGAACGTCCAACTGGCTGATGATTTTCATCACACGGTCGATATTAGAACCGTAATCAGAGATGATAATAGAGTTTGTAGGCTCATAAATATTCATCTCACCATCTTTAGAGGGCAGGATGCGTAGGTCGCGATTCACTTGTGCTGCCGAGATGTGCTTCAAGTGGATGATACGAGTGATCATCTGATCGCTGTTTGGATAGTAAGCGCCAGAGAAGGTCTCGATATTGTCGCGTTGGGCATTTCGCGCTGACTTAACCTTCAGGAAACTACCGGAAGGGACCACTGTAAAACCATTGATGGCCAAGGCTGACAAGAAAGCTTTATAAGCTTCAGCCACCGTGATTTTACTAGGCGCCGTGATGGTGATTTTACCGCGCACGCCGGGATCAATAATAAAGTTTTTTCCCGTCAGCTCGCCGATGGCTTTGATCAGATCCGTGATTTCCACATTTGGGAAGTCGAAGGATTCAATGGTCTCAGGGAAATTTTGACTGTTGATGTCTTCGATGGGAGCTTTGGCGAATTTATCGCGAGCATTTTTGCTTAAAACATCCATGCCGCCCGCGGCATTGCCGCCACCTCGCGAGCCGCCCGCGCTAGGGCCGCTGCTTGGCAGAGTGGGCGCCGAAAAAGCATCATTGTTTGCTGGTGGAGGTGGAAATCCCCCGTCGTCACCAAAATCCGAAGAGGGTGGTGGCGGAGGCGGTGGGAAGTCCTCAAACTGCGCATTCGCGGCAGGGCCGACGAGCTGTGCGGTCATCAGTGAAGCAAGTCCTATGCTGACAGTCTTTTTCATGTATCCTCTCCTTGAGGAGTTGTAAAATCCAGTTGATAAATCTTTCCACGGAGATTTTATTGAATATTGTAAGTCATCGTCTCCGTTTTACCGTTGCGCTCAATTTGTAAAGACACTTTCGGTGAATTTTTTAATGTATTGTAAAGTTCCATCGCCTTGGCGGGGCTGTCGACCGGCGTGCCATCGACGGACTTGATCACGTCCATGCGCTGCAAGCCCAATTGCTCATAGATGCTTCCCGGTTGCATGTCCAAAAGGCGAAAGCCATTAATCGCACCCGTGCCTGGCTCGCGATTAGGGACTGCGCGAGCTTGCATCAAAATACTGGAAAGATCATTCGTGTATTTCAATAAATCGGCCCGCTTGATCACGAAGCTGTTGTTGCCCACGGCCTGAACTTCTTTGCCGCCGCTGACGCCAGCAGGGCGTCCGGCTCCGAAGGCCACTTTGCCGCCATCTTTTTTCATCTCAATATATTCCAGACGATTGGAATTGAGATTGCGGAAAATAACTTTTTGGCGCTCGACACGAATAATCGAGGCCATGCCTTCGATGTCTTTTCCCGGGCTGTAGGAGATAACTTGGTTTTTGCCGCGGACATCAATAGCCGCCAAGGATTTTTCAGGATTTGAATGCACCAAGGTGCCAATCAAAGTCAAAGGGAGCTGCGACGGAACTGGGTCGGCTTCTTTTTGTGTTTCCGCACCTTTGGATTTATCCACCAAAGCATCGGGAATTTCGCCATTCGACGCAAAAATGTTGCGCGTCGTAATGCTATTGTAAACACCACGATTGACAGAGTTATCCATCGCCGGTGGTTTAGGCCGGGCGGCCGGCGCTGACTGAGGCAACATGCGGTCGCGATAAGAAAGAATCGCCAAGTCTGCAATGCAATAACCGACAAACGCGAAAAGAATATAGGAATATAATCTTTCAAAAGGGGGGCGTTGATTCTTCGGGTTACGTGAAATCACAGTTGCACAATCCTTTGTTTTATACCGGCATATTTTGCCGAGACCTAGTCCTTGGGCCTCGATCCATCCTATCAAAATGGCGGGGGGTCTGCACGAAAAAATACAAGCTGGACCATGGTCGTGAATGTTTAAAATCCTACACACATTTCGTAAAGATAGGTCATGATAGAGATATGAGAATTCTCTACTTCACGGATGGAGCAGGAATTGATCTTCAGAGTATTCGCGACTCGGTTTTAAGAATACCTGAAGTCCTCACCTCTCTTCGTCGCGGCCAGGAACAGGCGCGCTACGTAGACTTGATGCAGGTGATGGGATTACCGGACGATGAATTTCGTCAGGTGTCTTCAGTATTGCGCAACTATCTGATCAATCTAGTACAGCGGGGGCTGCATCAGCGCTGGATCAATCGCGATCATCGCGCTGATCTGATTCTTCGTCGTATCAATCATCGCAGTTTTGCGGATATCAAAGCCGAAGTTCTGAATTTCATTCGTGCGAAGTCGGAGAGCCATGATGTGGCCACCGAGGACTTGCATCTTTTCCATTTTTTAAGTCATGTCGAAATCACGATCATCGGTCCCGGCTATGACGAGATTGAAATCTGGTTGCGCCGTGAAATCTCAAGTCGAAGTGATATGAAGGTTCTTATCAAGGATGTGATCGCTTCCGACCCTCAGCTTGATTGGTTTTGGCCGCACGTGCGCGAAGCTGTCGCCAATAACGAAATGCCTTTGATTTAGCTAGTTGCAGAAAGCTTGGAACGACGTCTGCCCTTCAGGCAGGGGTTTGCATACGCGGGCCGCGAACTGAGCGCCAGCCAAATGTTGCGAGACGGTCCAATCGAAATCCACTTCCCATGTTCGTAAAGTATTTAAGGCCTTGCGACAACTTTCCAAGGACAGGCCCTTTCCGCAGATATTCAAAGGCAGATGGGCCTGCGATACCAGCCACTTCATGAACGGATGGGGGCCGAAAAGTTGGTCGCGGGTGCAAGGAATGCTGATACCTGCGATCTGACCTGTGATGTTCCAAGAGGTGTAAACTCCGCTGGGTATCATCATATCGAGGTATTTCTCTAAGGCCGCTTTCGCGCGTTCTTGCGCGCGGGGAGAGGTCAAATCAAACCCGGAACCGACTTTGTAGAGCAATTCGCAAAGAGGATCCGTTTCGATCTTCTTCATTGTACATTCTTTGTTAAGACCGCGATCTAATGTTTTTCTGACGACAGCCTCTTCAAATGTGTAAGCAAAGGGACGACGAAGAATTTCCGGCATCTTTTGCAGCTTCCAGAACATGCGGGCTGGCTCTTCGATATTCTGACAAAGACGGATGCCACGATAGAGATTGGCGGCGGTTGTTTCGACCTGGATAGCAAGATAAGGATTCATGCCTGCTTCGATCATCTGGCAAGTCATGAAGGCGGCGCCTAAAACATGATAGTTTTTAGAGGCAATTTGCACGGCTTTTTTTCCCGGATACTGAACTTCAAGAATACGTTTTTTTAAGCTGTCACTGATGTCGGCCTTTTTTGCCAGTGAGCGTGCGATATAGAAATCCGCTTCGCGAGTCGGGCAAAAGGTTTCTTCTTCGCCGGCAACTTCCGGTATTCTGTAAAGGTCATCGTAAGTAAAGCCTTCTTTAAGCAATTTGTCTTCGGCTTCTTCGTTAAAATAGGAACCCTGACGAATGTCATCGTGCCCACAAAGTCCAATCAGGCTGAGCGCCGCATTGGCATTGCCCTTTGTGAAGGTGAGTGCTTTTTGGAAAAGCCAGCCGGCGGGCAAATCGGGACGAGAGCTTCCGGCGGTGTCACCTAAAGAGGTGCGGCTGTGGCGCAGGTCCTCGGGGTTTGTCTTCTGCGTGCTTTTCGTGGTGGTTTTAATGTTGTGATAAAAACGCAACGCTTTGTCGGCAAAGCAGGCGTTGTGGCGAAATTGTTGGTCGAAGTAAAGACTTAAACCTGTGTTGTTGTAGGCCACTTCAGCGTCACCCTCATAGGCGCGCGGGTTGAGGATTTCATAATAGCGTTGCAGGCCCTTTTTGACGCCGGAATCGGGAAGGGAGTTAATAAGAATGTAGGCAATACGATCCGCAGAAGAAATTTTCTGATTGCCATCGTGAAGAGGCACGTGATCTTGCGCCAAGACGACGTTTGTAAAGAGTCCCAAGAGCAAGAAAGTGGCTCTGGCGAAGTGTTTCAAAATGAGACGGCTTACCGAAAAAGAAAACATATCATTCAGAAAGAGCAAACATGAGGCCGACCTCAGCGGCGCTCAGTGCTTATTAGGGCGAGATTCCTTAAACAGAGTGCCGAAAATACGCCATCACTTTAAGATTGCACAAACGAAACACTTTTGAACAGGGTTTGCAATTATCATTGAGTGATGTTTTTTTAAAGGGGCTTAAGTCAGATTATGTATTCCATGTCTTCAAGTAAAAACGAAAATTTCCCCCGGACTGAGTCTGCAATCGGGCAAAATAAAATAGGTTTCTATTTTTCGTTGGTTCAGTGGATCGTATCCAGTGTATTTTGCGTCTACTATCTGACTATGGGAATCGGTGTTTTGGCAGTGGTCATTGCTTTTGCCACGTGCACAGGAGGGCAGTTGGGCGCGGCCTTTTTGTTTTGGAAAAGTAAAAACTATGTTGCCGTGGCCACTTTGTGCGTTTTCACGCAATTGTGTTGCGCGCAGGTGTTCTTTTTTCCAGAGCTGGGTAAAGAAATAAATATTTTTCTGACTCTGGTGGTTCTTTTCCCCCTTTTTCTATTAGAGGAAATTGATCACACCGTCGTTTTTTCAAACCTCGCCGGATGCTTGCTGATTCTGGCGTGCAGTGAACTCTTGAACTATCAGGATATTCCGATTTCTAAGCAGATTTTTTCTTTTTTGTGTAAGTTCACCCTGATCATCTTTAATTTTGGCCAGGTGTATTTTCTGCGCACCTATCTTGAACAAAAACAAGCTCTGCAAAATGATACCTAAAGCGCAAAGAAGGGTTCCATCTCAATGGGCTTTTCGTTGCTGGGATGCAAAAAGTCGGGTGGTTCTTGATCCGGCATCAAAAGCACGTACACGCCAAAGGGAATTTTTGCGGAAATCCAGTTGCGGGGACGTCGATAGATAAATTCAGAGCGAACCTGGTTATAAACGATAAATTCATTTTCATGAGCTTCGTCGTAGGCTCGCCATAAAAGGCTTTCAAAAATATCGCCGTTGTCGGCAAAAAGAAAATTCAAATATTTGAAGTTCAAACCCGCTTCCACTTTCAGGCGAGAATAAGGCTTGGTCAGGGTTCGGGTCCAACCCAGCATTTTGCCAAACTTCAAAAACTGGCGGAAGTTGTGAGCGCGTAACGAGTAAGACATAGGAATAAATTCCTGCAGACCTCCCGCTGACCATGGGGCCGCGCAACCGACGATGTTGTCGTCTTTATCAAAGGCGATAAGAAAATCTTCCAGTTTCAGGCCTTGCCAGCGTTCCAGCTTTTCGTGAAAACTTTGAGCATCCCAGACGGTGCTGAGATCTCGTTGTCGAGACTTCTGAATGATATAATAAATAAGGGCGTCAATGTTGCTCGCACTGCCCCTGCGAATGCGCAAGTGTGGAAGAGGAATCGAGGCCCAAGGCAGTTTCCCGTGGACCGAGACCATATTGAAACGACGATAGAGATAGTAATGCGGCAGCGGGCGTTTCATTGTGCGCGGACGAACGAAGGCATTCATCGCCTGCACGTCACTCATGCTTAATACCGAAATAAGGTGTTTGCAGCCAAAGGTGTGAAACACCTCTTCCATCACCGGTAAAAAATGTTGGGACCACTCTAGCACCGCCCGACGGTTTGAAGAGATCCGTAAATCTCGGCCAAATGCCACGGGGAGCACTTTGTTGTCTAAAAGCACGTCGCGGACGACGAAGCTTGCGATGCCCTCGATCTTTTCTTCATCTTTCAGTTGATACGTCAGATATTGATCCGACTGAATCGAGTAGGGCGAAAAAAAATCATGCCCCCGGTCCGTCTTCATCTCTAGCAAGCCGCGAGTGGGAAAGGACTTATAAAACTCGGCAAGAGCGGCGGCATCTTCGGGCTTGGCAATTTCTAACTTCATTAAGTCTTCTTCCAAAGCACATCATGGTGACCGGTTTTTAGATTTACCCAGCGAGCCGCGACGAAAAGATAGTCGCTCAGGCGATTTAAATATTGCAGTGTTTGAGCGTAACGTTCGTCCTTCACCGCGATTTCGGCGGAGCGCCTTTCCGCACGACGACAGCTCGTTCTGGCGACATGCAAATGAGCGGCGACCAGGTGACCTGCCGGCAGAATGAAGTTGCGCAGTTCTGGAAGTTCGACCGTGAGCAGATCAATCTGTTTTTCCAGAAAATGAATCTGTTCGTCAGTGATCGCGGGAAGAAGTTTAAAAACTTCATCTTTTTCGGTCGCCAAAAGACTGCCTATATTGAAAAGCTCATTTTGGACTTTTTCCAGAATGGCATCCAAAGCTTTGATCTCGGTCACCGCAGCAAGGGAGGAGCGCACCACGCCAAGGACGCTGTTGAGTTCATCCACAGTTCCATAAGCTTCGACACGCGGGTTGAATTTTTCAACGCAAGAGCCGTCGACCAGCCTTGTCGTTCCTTTGTCACCTGTCCGTGTATAAATCTTTGCTTTCGGAGCGTCCGTCATAATAAAGTCCTCTAGAGTTAAAAGTTTTGCCTTTTCCCCGCAAGAGGTCAAGATGGAAGCACAAGGAGACCACCATGGCAGAAAATGAAGTTCCTTTGATTGTGACAATTCCCCATTCGGGAGAAAAAATTCCGTCGCAAACACCGTGGTTGAACTCTTTGCCGGAAGAAATTCTGATGTGCGACGTCGATCGCTATGTCGATTTCCTTTATGAGCCGGCTTTGCATAAATTGCGTCTTCCTTTGGTAAAAACAGAATGGCATCGGTATGCCGCGGATCTTAATCGTATTCCTGAAGATGTCGACGCGTCTTCCGTGCTGGGACATGTAAATCCTGCGGGAATGCACAATCGCGGTTTTCACTGGGTTATTACGACGTACAAACATCCCCTCATGCAAGCGCCTATGACCGTCGACACGCACAATGAGCTTGTGAAGTTGATCTATGAGCCTTTCCATGCGGGAGTGCGCCAGCTTTACCAAGATCTGCATGCGAAAGGGTTTAAAAAGACGTTTCATATCGATGCGCACAGCATGCCATCCGTCGGCACCAGTGAGCACCGCGATCCGGGTGAATTGCGCGCTGACATTGTGGTCAGTGATAGTAAGGGAAAAAGCTGCGATCCGCGTTTTAAGGATTTGGTTATTGCGGCTTATGCCACAGCGGGCTTTAAAGTTGGTTACAACTGGCCTTATTTCGGTGGACGTGTCACAGAGCAGTATGGGGACCCGCGCCGTGATCAGCATACCCTTCAGGTGGAGATGAACCGCTCTTTGTATATGGATGAAAAAACCAAGAAGCTGAAGCCGGAAGAGGCGAAGAAAGTGCAAGAGAAAGTTTTCTTCGCTTTGAGCTATATCCGCAACAATCTGCTGCACATAATGTAGAGCGTCGAATGGAAAAAGGCGTAGTCACCACCGCCGTCTTAAATTATTGATAGCAGTACAGAAATACTATTGGCTTTCAATAAGGATTTGCTCTTTGAATAAAGCGGCTTGGTCTCGACTTTCTTTCCTGAAAAAACTCAACAAACCTCTGGCTTCGTTGAAGTTGGCTGTTTTTATTATTTTGTCCATCGCTGTGATTACGGCGGTGGGGACTTTCGTTGAAGCAAAATACGACGCCCAGGCCGCGCGCAAGCTCGTCTATGACACCTGGTTTATGTACACCATCATGGCGATGTTGGTGATCAATCTGTTGGCGGTGATGGTCGATCGTCTTCCCTGGAAAAAAAGGCATGCGGCTTTCGTTCTTGCGCATATCGGGATCATCATTCTTTTGGCCGGGGCTTATTTGACTATGGAGTTCGGCCTCGACGGTTCGATGCGCGTGGGAATCGGGGAGTCTAACAATCTTGTGCAGACGTCGGAAACGGACCTTGTCGTCTATACTTCTTTCGACGGCGATCGCTATTCGAAAACCCTGGAACAGGAAGTTGATTTCTTTAAGAACCCGCCTTCAGAAAAACACCCTTATATTATTCCGGCCTACGAGGGTGAAATTCGCATTGTCGATTACAAAAAATACGTCATTCCTTCAAAGAAGGTTCTCGTAGGGGAAGAAGGAAAAAGTGGCGCCGGTCTGCGCTTCCAACTGCAGAATCCCAATGTGAATGTCATTGAATGGTTAGTGCAACGTAAGCCTGGGAATTTGGCGACTCACAATTTCGGGCCTGCGCAAATTCATTTGGGTCCTGCGCCGGAAAAACCCCGTGGCGCCAACGAGATCTATTTGACCCCGGAAAAAGGGGGGCTTCGTTATGTGGTTTTTCAAAAGGATTCGGACAAACCGTTGAAAAAGGGCTTCGTGAAAGAAGGGGACGTCTTCGATCCCGGATTTAAGATGGCACTTTCTTTCCGCGTGCTGCGCTTTCTTCCGAATGCTAAAGAGGATTGGGAGATCCAAACCTTGGAACGGCCAACGCCATTAACGACCGCAGCCATCAAGATCCTTTTTGAAGGTAAGGAAAACTGGGTTCTTCTTAATGATATGGTGAAGCTTTTCACCACGAACTCGGTGTATCTTCTGACTTACGGAAATCGCCGTATCGACATTGGTTTCCCCGTGAAACTGAAAAAGTTCCAGGTCAGTCATTACCAGGGCACCATGCGTGCCATGGCCTATGAAAGTTTGGTCGAAGTTCCCGATTTGGGCGAACAGGTGATTTCCATGAATGAGCCCTTAAAATACAAAGGGCTGACAATTTACCAGGCCAGTTTTCAGGAAGAGAATGGACAGCCTGTCGCTTCCATATTTTCAGTGAATCACGATCCGGGCCGTTTTTTGAAATATCTGGGTTCGTTGGTGCTGAGCTTGGGGACGATCTTATTGATGTGGTTTAAGCATCTTGATTTTAAAATTGCGCGAAAATCCCAAAGAAACGATGGGGAGAATACATGAACAGGATTTTTCTTTTTGCGATATCTCTTTTATTGAGTGTCGGAGCCTTTGCTAAAGATGGCGAGGCATTGAAATATCTGCCGGTCCAAGACGGCGGACGTATCAAACCCTACGACAGTTTTTCCCGCGAAATGTTGGAAATCGTCTATGGCAAAAGCAAGTATGAAGGTCGCGACGCCACAGAAATCGTCATGACCTGGATGCTTTCGCCGCAAGCCTGGAATGATAAGAAAATCTTTGAAGTGCGCAATCATCAGGTTTTATCCGCGATGAATCTGCCCAAAGATCAGCGCTATTTTTCCGGTGAAGAGCTTTTTGCCGGCGATCGCTTCAATCTGCTTCGTCAAGAGTTGCAATCTAAGCGTGAAACCAAAGAAAAACTGAATCCTTACTTCCAGGCTTTGCAGCGTTTGGAAAACCAGTACTTTGTTTTTCAGGAAATCGCCGCAGGAAGAATGTTAAAGGTCGCTCCGCCTAAAGAAGGCACGGCTTGGGTTGCGGTGGCGGACCTTGAGGGGCCGGCGCAGGAAAAGTTCATGGAGTTGACGAAAGCCTTTGTCACTCACATCGGAGCTGTTGCGACCGGTGCGGATACTTCGGCGACGGCGAAAGAGTTGGATGCCAAGGTGGTTTCCTTTGAAGAGGTGGCGAAGGTCAACAATCCAGCCTTGTATGATCATGCGGCGAAGTTAAAGGCGGAAGTTCATTACAACGATTTCCATCCTTTCCGTTGGGCTTATATTTTCTATTTCCTGGCGTTCCTTCTTTTGCTTTTAGTGTGGACGTTGAAGAAAGAATCGCTGATGAAGGCCGTGTGGGTGTGTCTTGCTCTGGGCTTCATTTTAAATACCTATGGTTTTGGTGTGCGGATGTTTATTATGGATCGCGCGCCCGTGACCAATATGTATGAAACGGTGATCTGGGTTGCATGGGGGACGGTGCTCTTCGCCGCGGTACTAGAAATCATTTACAAATTCCGTTTGATTTTAATGGCGGGAACTTTGGTCGCGACTTTTGGATTGGTGATCGCGGATTTCGCTCCGGCTGTACTTGATCCATCGCTTCAGCCCTTAGAACCAGTTCTGCGCAGCAATTACTGGCTGACGATTCACGTGATGACTATCACTATCAGTTACGCGGCGTTCTTCTTGGCGTTCGGTTTGGCGGACATTGGTCTGATTTACTACCTTCGTGGTGAACAAAAATTCCATAAAGAAATCCGTGCGGTTGTTTCCGGAATCTATCGCTCGATGCAAATCGGTGTCGCGTTCTTGGCGCCGGGGATTATTCTTGGTGGTATCTGGGCGGACTACTCTTGGGGGCGCTTTTGGGGTTGGGACCCTAAAGAGACGTGGGCGTTGATCGCCTTGCTAGGCTATCTAGCGGTCTTGCACGCACGCTATGCGGGTTTCATTAAAAATTTTGGTATGGTGGCAACGGGTGTAATTACATTCTCTCTCGTGATCATGGCTTGGTATGGGGTGAACTTTGTGCTTGGCGCAGGGCTTCATTCCTACGGCTTTGGTGCGGGCGGAGTCGAATATGTATCGGCGTTCGTGGCAGCACACTTACTCCTCGTCGTCTATGTAGGCATCGTACGTCGAGGAAAACAGACAACACAAACAACAAACTAAGTTGGTGACCGCCGAAGCTTCGGTGAAGGCGGGTGCTTAAGGATTGAGCGGAAAGTTTTGAAGTCTCCCTCTTTTTCAATATGCTTGCAAAAAGAATATGGACAACTGGACTTTTCCACCATTAAATAAGAGCAAACTAAAATTAGGACAGCATTCGTTTGTCTTTGGCAACAAGAAGCGAAGGATGATTATGCATCGAGGTTTCAATATAGTCGCGTTGTTAAGCGCGCTCATGGTTTCAACACTTCTCACGGGTTGTAAATTTCAACCTGGGTTTGGGTACAATAAAGGATACGCTCCTGAACAGCCGATTCCTTTTGATCACTCACTGCACGTGGGAACTCATAAAATTCAATGTCAGTACTGTCATAACCAAGTGGAAAGAACAAAGCATGCGAACATTCCTGCTCTTTCAACTTGTATGAATTGCCATCTGCAAGTCGGAACCGACAAGCCGAACATTCAAAAATTGCGTGAAGTCTATGATAGTGGTGGATCTATTGAATGGGTTCGCGTTCACATGCTTCCTGATTTTGTTCACTTCAATCACAATGCGCACATTGCTAAAGGTGTTAACTGTCAGACATGTCATGGTCCTATCGAGACAATGACGAAGGTCGAACAGTTCTCTGACCTCTCAATGGGATGGTGTGTGAACTGCCACCGTCAGCCTGAAAACAAAGCGCCACTCAACTGTTCAACTTGTCACTACTAAGGTTTCGGAAGGTACCATGTCTGAAATGCATCATGATAATGAATTAGAAATGAAAAAAGCGCTTCGTCCAAAGATCGAGCGCGACAATAAGTATTGGCAAAGCCTTGAACAATGGAGCAATGATCCGGAGTTCAATAAAGCTGCTGAAACTGAGTTTATGTCTTCACCTCTTCGTGAAGGTGATGGCGAGGACGGATGGGCACGCCGTGAATTCCTGAAATTGATGGGTGCTTCGATTGCGATGGCTTCGGCGGGTTGTATCCGTCGTCCTGTGCAAAAAATCGTTCCTTATAATAAACAACCTGAAGATGTAACTTTAGGAATCGCAAACTACTATTCGTCTGCATACTTTGATGGCAACGATGCTTTGGGAGTTTTGGTTAAAACTCGTGAAGGCCGTCCTATCAAAATCGAACCTATCGAAGGCCATCCTTTTAGTCAAAGTGGTTTGAACATTCGCTCACAAGCAGCGTTGTTGAAACTTTATGATCCTGAAAGACTGAAAGGTCCTCAACGCAATCTTTTCAATGAAAAGAAATCCAACAGCCAGTTGATCGACGTCAAATGGGAAGAGTTGGATAAAAAAGTTGTTGAACAGTTGCAAAAAGGCGGCGTCACAATTCTGACCGGTGCGATTGCGTCTCCAGCGACCCGTGCGGTGATCGGCGATTTTGCGCAAGGCTTTAAAGCAAATCATGTAGTGTGGGAAGCTTTCTCAAACGAAGAAGTCCGTGAAGGTCAAAAAGCCTCTTACGGTGACGACGTAGTTCCCGCTTTCCGTTTTGATAAAGCAAAAATGATTGTGTCTGTGGATGCCGACTTCTTAGGAACTTGGATCTCGCCAACAGCCTTTACAAATCAATTTGTTAACGGTCGTAAAGATATCAAGAACATGAGCCGTATGGTGTCTTTTGACTCCAACTACTCATTGACGGGTGCCAATGCGGACATTCGCTTCAAAATCAAACCTTCGCAGCAGCTAGATGTTGTGATGGGTCTTCTTCATGAAATCATCGTGAAGAAAGGTGCGACGGGATATGCAGGCAATGCGTCTGTAAAATCAGCTCTTGCACCATTTGCAGACACTGCGAAAAAACTGGGAATTGACCCAGAGTTGTTCGCGAAAGTGGCTGCGGATCTTTTGGCGAACCAAGGTCAGTCTTTGGTGGTTGCCGGTGGTATCCAAACTTGGACTGAAAAATCTCGCGAACTTCAAATCGCGGTGAACCTTTTGAACTCTGCCTTGGGTAACGACGGTAAAACTGTTGAAGCCAAAGGTGGAAATCCTGCCTTGAAAGGTTCTTACGCGGATCTTTCAGCGCTTGTTAAAGACATGAAAGATGGCAAAGTTAAAACTTTGATCATCCACGGTGTGAACCCTGGCTTCGTACTGCCTGCTGAATTGGGCTTTGCGGATGCGGTGAAAAAAGTTGAGATGGTGATCTACACAGGTGACCGTATCGACGAAACAGGTGTTTTTGCGGATTACATCACTCCAGACAATCACGCGTTAGAGTCGTGGAGCGACATGGAATTGACAGCGGGTGTGTACTCGATCTGTCAACCAGCGATTCGTCCTATGTACGACACGCGCTCCTTCCAGTTGTCTTTGATGACCTGGGCTTACATTGCAAATCAAGGTCCGGCTCGTCTGCGTGATTACGAGACGTTCTACGACTATCTTCGCGTTTTCTGGAAATCAGACATCATGCCTAAAGTAGGCAAGGGTGATTTCGAGGACTTCTGGCAAGAAACTCTGCAAAAGGGTTATGCCGGTCAGGTGAATTCAAGCTCTTCAGCTCGTTCCTTTAAAACAGATGCCTTCGCTGCAATCAAACCAGCTAACGCACAATCGGGCTATGAACTTGTTCTTTACTCGACACCGCACATGGGTGACGGTTCCTTGAATAACGTTTCTTGGTTGCACGAGCTTCCTGATCCAGTGACTAAAATCGTGTGGGATAACTACGTGATGGTGTCTCTTGCGACGGCAGAGAAGCACGGGTTGAAAGAAGGCTCTGTTGTTGAGTTGACCGTAGGCGGAAAGAAAATGGAGCTTCCGGCTCACATCCAGCCAGGTCTGCACGATGACGTGCTGGCTGTAGCGGTTGGTTTCGGTCGTACGCGCGCGGGTAAAGTTGGTAACGGCATTGGTAAAAATGCGTTTGAGTTAGCAACGGCCAAAGCGGGTCAAATGATCTTCGCGGGCCAAGCGGCGACTTTCTCTAAATTGAATAAAAAATATGAACTTGCTTGTACGCAAGGTCACCACTCGATGGAAGGTCGTAACATCGTTGCGGAAGCGACTTTGAAAGACTACGCCAAAGATAAATCGGCGGGTGTCCATAGACATCACACTTGGTCTATTTGGTCTGGCCACGAATACAGCGGTCACAAATGGGGCATGGCTGTAGATCTTCACTCTTGCACAGGTTGTTCTTCATGCGTGATTGCTTGTCAGTCCGAAAATAACATTCCGGTTGTAGGTAAGAAGTACGTTCTTGAAGGTCGTGAAATGCACTGGATCCGTATTGACCGTTATTACACGGGCAATCCTGCGGATGCAGAAGCGGTTTTCCAACCAGTTATGTGCCAACACTGTGACAACGCTCCTTGCGAAACAGTGTGTCCGGTTCTTGCGACTGTTCACTCTGATGAAGGTCTCAATGACATGGTTTACAACCGTTGCGTGGGAACTCGTTATTGCGCGAATAACTGTCCTTACAAAGTACGTCGTTTCAACTGGTTCAACTACGCGAAGTTGATTGAAAAGCCTCTTCACATGGCTTTGAATCCTTCAGTGGGTGTGCGTACTCGCGGGGTGATGGAAAAATGTACGTTCTGCGTGCAAAGAATCCAGGATGCCAAGACCGTGGCTCGTAATGAAAAACGCTCGTTGAAAGATGGCGACGTCAAAGTAGCCTGCCAGACGGCATGTCCTGCTGGTGGTATTGTGTTCGGTGATTTGAATGATCCGAATTCGCAAGTGGCGAAGATCTTTAAATCAGAAGAACGTGCTTACGCTCTTCTTGAAGAATGGCATGCGGCACCAGCAGTGCGCTACCTTTCTAAGATCCGCAACAATGATAAAGAATCAACTGGTGGCCACAATGGTCACGGTACTGCAAAACAAGGTGAGCACTCATGATGAAGCGTAGCCCATTAGTCCTTGGCAATAAGACTTTAAAAGACGTTACAGACGACATCTGTGCACCGGTGGAAAGATTCCCATCCAAAGGTTGGGTGGGAATGTTCCTGGGCGCGAAGACGTTGTTATTATTTTACATCGCTATTTTGGCGAGCGTTGTCGGTATCGGTATCGGTTTGCTGGGTGTTAACAGCCCGGTGTTCTGGGGTACGATGATCGTTACGTTCGTATTCTGGATCGGTATTGGTCACGCCGGAACGCTGATCTCTGCGGTCCTTTTCTTGTTCCGTCAAAAATGGCGAACCTCGGTCGCGCGGACTGCGGAAGCCA